>CAZNBU010000126.1:0-8538 GCA_964571035.1 uncultured Planctomycetaceae bacterium
TCATGAAACCGCAGGGCGTGATCGTCCAGTTCGGCGGCCAGACGCCGATCAACCTCGCGCGGCGGCTGCACGACGCGGGCGTGCCGATCATCGGTACCGCGGTTGAGAGCATCGACGCCGCCAGCGACCGTGAGCAGTTCCACGCGCTGGTGAAGAAGCTGGGTTTGCGCCAGCCCAAGGGCGCGATCACCACCGACATCGACGGCGCGGTGGCGCATGCGCGCGACATCGGGTTCCCGGTGCTGGTGCGCCCCAGTTTCGTGCTGGGCGGGCGCGCGATGGAAGTCTGCTACGACGAAGGCGAGCTGCGCCATTTCGTCGGGCTCGCGGTCGAGGCCGCCGAAGGCAAGCCGATCCTGATCGACCAGTTCCTGGATTCAGCCATTGAAGTGGACGTCGATTGTGTCAGCGACGGCGAAACGGCTGTCATCGCCGGCATCATGGAGCACATCGAATACGCGGGCGTGCACAGCGGTGATTCCATGTGCAGCATCCCGACCAAGTCGCTGAGCGAAAGCGTGCTGCGCGACCTGCGCGACACCACCCGCAAACTGGCCAAGGCGCTGAACGTTGTCGGGCTAATGAACGTGCAGTACGCGATCAAGGACGACGAGGTCTGGATCATCGAAGTCAACCCGCGCGCATCGCGCACCGTCCCGTTCGTCGCCAAGGCCATCGGCAAGCCGATCGCCAAGATCGCCACGCAGGTGATGTGCGGGCGCAAGCTGAAAGAACTTGGGTTCACCGAGGAAATCATCCCGCGCCACTTCAGCATCAAGAAGCCGGTGTTCCCGTTCAACAAACTGGTCGGCGCCGACACGCTGCTCGGCCCGGAGATGCGCAGTACCGGCGAGGTGATGGGCATCGACCGCAGCTTCGGTCGCGCGATGGCCAAGGCGCAGGCGGGCGCGTCGCAGGCGCTGCCTCGCAAGGGCAAAGTCTTCATCAGCGTAAAGCGCAGCGATAAGCCGCTGGTGCCGCCGATCGCGCAGAAGCTGCACGAGCTTGGGTTCGAGCTGGTGGCTACAAGCGGCACAGCCGAGATCATCAAAGCCGCGGGCGTGCCGGTGCAGGTGATCCGCAAGATTCAGGAAGGCCGCCCGAACGTGCTGGACATGGTGATCAACGACGAAGTGGTGCTGCTGATCAACACCCCATCAGGCAAAGACCCGCACACCGACGAAGCCACCATGCGCAAGAAGAGCATCTCCAAGGGCGTGCCAACGCTGACCACAATCAGCGCAGCTGAGTCGGCTGTGAAAGCACTGCAATCGCTCAAGGGCCAGGAAGAAACAGTGCGGGCGTTGCAGGACTACTACGGGAACTAACCTGGAATGTCCCAAGGTCCTACCACAGGCAATCAGAATCAATCGTCCGTGGATGTTAGCAACAACGCGGACGACGGGACTTCCGGGTGCTTGCTGCGGCTTGTATTGCTTCCATTGCTAATAGTGGCCGGCGGCGGCATAGCCTGGATTTCGGGCGAGTGCCTTCACTGGAAGTTCGGAGCAGCCATCGCGGCTTTCACATTGGTCGCAGCCATCAGTGTGGTAGAGATGCTGGTGAACCGAAAGCGTGAGCAGAATCGCAAGCTGAACGCTGAGAACTCAAGCCAGCTTTGATAGGAACAAACCCACCAGTGATTAGGCCACGTCAGGCCGGCATGCGAATGCTGGCCCTTCCACGGCGTGCATGCCCCCGCCACAGGTCGCCGCCGGGTTGTGGTTGAACGTGCCAGAACAAAGGGCCGGGATTGGCATCCCGGCCTGACGTTTCTCGAACCATGCGCCGCTGATTGGCTGTTGAACGCCGACACGAACGCCTGCTAACTTAGGCAACCATGATCCCGGGAAATACACGCACTGCTTCGATGTTGAGGGAATTTGCGTTGTCCCACGACGGCGTCGACGAAGGTGTTGCCTGTGCGGGCACCGCCATTGAGTCGCAGACGTTCAACGTAAAGAAAAAGACGTTCCTGTTCTTGGAGGCGAAGGACGATCTGCTGATCGTGCGCTTTCGGTTGAAGGAGTCGGTGCCGGAACTTGAAAAGCTCGCCAAGGCCGACCCTGCCGCGTTCGAAACCGGCAAGTTCGGGTGGAGCAAGCTGACTTTTGAAGACAGGAAGCCGCCCGCCAAGAAAGACCTCAAGCGCTGGATCGCCGAGAGCTACCAGCAGTTCGCGCCGAAGAAGAAACCCGCGAAGTAACGCCACGCGGTCATGCGACGTCAGGCTGCTTGTTATCATTCCGCGCACACATGCTGCTAGGCGCGCACACATCCATTTCCGGCGGGCTTTACAAGGCGCTTGAGCGGGGCGCTGAAATCGGGTGCGAGTGCGTCCAGATTTTCAGCAAGAACCAGCAGCAGTGGGCTTCGAAGCCGCTGGCTCAAGACGACGTGGACGCCTTCGGTGACGCGCGCGCGAGCACCGGCATCTCGCGCGTGTTTGTGCACGACTCCTACCTGATCAACCTGGGCGCGCCGGATGACGCCAAGTGGCAGCGCAGCATCGACGCCTTCCGCGACGAGTTGCAACGCGCCGACGCGCTGGGTGCCGAAGCGCTGGTGTTCCACCCCGGCGCGCACCTGAAGCAGATGACCGACGAGCAGTGTTGCGATCGTGTTGCTGACGCGCTCAACCAGATCCTCGACGGGTACGAAGGCAAATGCAAACCCGCGATCGAAAACACAGCCGGGCAGGGCAGCAACATCGGGTGGCGGTTCGAGCACACCGCCCGCATTGTCGAAGGCGTGAAACGCAAGGCGATGGTCGCAACCTGCTACGACACCGCCCACGCCTTCGCAGCCGGGTATGACGAGCGCGACGAGAAGGCCTTTACGCGCACCTTCGATGAGTACGACAAGGTGGTCGGCATCGACCGCATCGCCTGCCTTCACATCAACGACAGCAAGGTGGAACTCGCGCGCCGCGTGGACCGCCACGAGAACCTCGGCCACGGCCACATCGGGCTGGAGTGCTTTCGCCTGCTGGTCAACGACACACGGTTTGCAGGCAAGCTCGGCGCGCTGGAAACGCCGATGGAAACCCACGGCGGCCATGCACGCGACCTGAAGCTGTTGCAATCACTTCGCGCGCAGGCATGACACCGATTCGAAATAGTTTCGTCGGATTGAACGCGGCTCAATCTGCTTCACGCGAAGGCGCGAAGAAGTCGCGAAGGCCGCGAAGAACGGCTAAGATTAGGGCTTTTCTTCGCGTCCTTCGCCAACTTCGCGCCTTCGCGTTAACGTAGTTTGTCAGCGGAGGATCTGAACAATCCCAATCGGATTGGTACGATTTGCCGAGGCAACCCATGAAGAAGCGCAACGACAATCCCGAGAGCCTGATCGTGTACGCGACCATGATCGGTGTCGACATATCAGGCCGGCAGGCAGTGCTCTACAACAACAAGTTTGTTCCCAGCAATAAGAACCCCGATGATCCGCGGAAGCAGCCCCCAAGCGCCGAAAGTCGGCCTGACTGCTCATGAATCTCGAGTACAGGGACTCGGCATGAAATTCAAATCCGCCAAAGCCACGCGTATCGACGTTCAAAAGGACGGTAGCCAAAAAGTTGTCTACCGGGACCGCGACGTTCTCACGCGGAGAGAGCCCGGCGACAAGCGAGATGCCCCGAAGCTGAGCAAACGCCGCAAGTCCGCCTGAACGGGGCTTCCCGACCCGCGACATCCCGCCACCCGATACTATTCTGCGGCAATGCCCGCTCGCCTTTCCAGACTCAAACGTGCCGGAACGCCCCACCGCGAGGAAGCCGCGCGGGCGATCAAGGATCTTCGCAGGCGGCTGCCGCGCGTGATTGATCTGCTGGATGCGAACCTTGGCGTGGCGGTTTGGGATGGGCGCAAGAACTCGCTGGAAGTGCTGGTGCTGACGATTCTCAGCCAGAACACCACCGATCCTAACGCGCTGCGCGGGTACCAGAACCTGGCGGCGCACCTGCCAGCCGGCACCGCAACCGGCAAGCAGGCGTCGGCACTCCCGCGCGATGCCGCGGGCAACATTGACAAGGTCAAGTTGCGCCTGTCGAACGCGGCGAATGCGGTCGAGCCGCCGGATTGGGCCGCGGTCGCGAAGCTGCCGCAGAACAAACTCGCCGACCTGATCCGCGCAGCCGGTCTGCCCGACAGCAAATCCGGCGCGATTCTGGGCCTGCTGCGTTGGCTGAAAGGAACTGTAGGCGAATACTCGCTCGACAAGGCAATCGAGAAGCTCGGTGTTGATGCGTCAATGGAAGCGTTGACGCAGCTCAAGGGCATCGGCGTCAAGACGATCAGCGTCACGCTGATCGAGGCACTGGGCGCTGACCTGTGCCCGGTGGACACCCACGTGCACCGCATCATCAACCGGCTCGGCATCGTCGACACCAAAGCCAACCGCGACAAGACATTCCTGCTGCTGAAGGCATTGATTCCCGCGGGACGCGCCTACTCGCTGCACCACAACCTGCTGACGTTCGGTCGCACCGTGTGTCTCGCGCGCAACCCGCAGTGCCATGGCTGCTTTCTGAGAAAGCTGTGCCCGTCGGCGGGAACGTTCGACTAATGCCGCGTCAGGTTGTTCGCAACGTCTGCGGATGAACTACCTTGACGCGAAGAGCGCGAAGGTCGCGAAGAACTGCAACTGCCGCCTCGCGCAGAGAACGCGGAGCGCGCAGAGAACTGCCGGGAAGTAAGGCACGGTAAACACGGGTAAACACGGACAAGCACAAAGCCTGAACAGCAATTGTGCTCACCCGTGTCTACCTGTGGTTTGAATTAGTTTTCTCTGCGCGCTCTGCAGTCTCTGCGCGAGACTGCTTTTCTTCGCGGCCTTCGCGTCAAGCCGTTCAAACACCGTTCGACAGCACCGAGCCGACACGGATCAACCGGCGTCGATCTCAAGCTTGGTCAGGTCGAGCTTGCCGGGCAGGCGGCGTTTTTCGGCGCCGGTGTCACTGGATGAAAACGCCGACTGCATGCGCTGCAACTCGTACCGCACCTGCCACGCAGTCTGCACGTTTATTGCCGACACCGCCGCGAACGCGCGCCGGAAAGTCGCGCGGTCCTTGGCTTCGGCGGCGCGGCGGGCGATCTCGGCGTACGCCTGCACTGCCGCTGTCGCACCGTGGATCACACCGTTGCCGGATTTCCATTCGTCCAGCGTCTGGAACAGCGCGTCGCCGCTCAACGCGTCCACCACCGCGGAGCCCGCGGCTTTGGCCATGTCGGCGTTCTGGCCGCGCACGTGCCGGTTGATCTGCTCCAGCGCCTGCAAGTCGCCAGTTCCGCCGCGGATGCCAAGCAGCGCGATGTAAGCCTGCATCACATACGCCGCCGGCTCTTTGTACTTGGGGTCCGTGACATCCAGCGACGACTCGCCTTCCGTCGTGCCCGCGGTCGTGTTCAACTTCTCGACGGCAGCATCGCAGATCGACTTGCGCAACTCGGGCGTCAGGCGTCGCACCGCGCGCATATACAACCCGCGCACCTGCGCGTTGTTGTCCACCAGCGAATCGACCAACCGCGTGCGCGCGCTTTCAGGCAGCGCGGTCGCACCTTCCAGCAATTCCGTCAGCCGGTTTGCCAGCTCGGTGTTGTTGCCCGCGCCCGCGAGCTTTTCCATCACAATCGCAATGTCCTGCTCCGAGGCGCGGCCCGCCAGCACCGCAGCCGCAAGCGCCTGCTGCGTCGGGATGGTGCCCACCAGCGCCTTGCGCGCTTCTTCCACCAGGCGATCCGCCACTTCCTTGCGTGCGATCAACTCCAGGGTCGAGCTGAAAAATGAGCCATTGAGCGGCTGAATACCGCCCGCTTTCCAGACGGCTGCAAGCTCTTCGTCAGAGATCTGCTCCGCGCCCGCAAACCAGCGCGCAGCCGCTGAAGCCAGCGAATCCTGCTTGCTGGCAAGGTACGTGCCGGCCTTCGCGCGCGCGGGGCCGTCCAGCGGGCACCCGCGCGCGAGCCACAGCGCGACCGTCACTTCCATCGCGTCGGTGCTCTGCGCGATGCGCGGCGCGAGCGCCTCGGCACGCGCCGCCGGGTCCAGGCACTCCAGAAAGCGCGCCGCCATGTCCATCGCGGACCACTCGCGCGCCGCAAGCAATGCGACCGCGGGCGCGGCATCGGCTTTTCGCACCAGCGCCGCGACCGATTCGTCGTGCCCCAACCCCAGCGCTAGCCACATCAGGCGCGTGATCTCAGGGTTGCCGCGGTACTCTTCACGGATTCGCTCGGCGGCGATCGCCTCGCCGGCTGCCCCCTCAGCGAGCAGGCCCGCGGCTTTCACGCTTTCGGCGCCGTCGCCGAGCAGGGCCTCGATCAACTCGCGGCCGCAGCGCGGCCCGAGGTTCGGGCTGCCTGCGGTCGGCGTGATGTAGAGAAACATCGCGCGGCCCAGGCGCATCGGGCGCGCGACCAGCATGTCCTGCGGCTTGGTCACGCCCAGCGCCTGCTGCATCCCGCGCGCCAGCGCCTGGATGACGTACATTGCATGCTCGCCGCCGCCGGGAACGTCGAGTGTAAGGTTGGGCTGCTGGATGATGCGCTCCCAGCGTTCGCGCGCGTCCTTCGAAACAAAGATGCCCATGCCGCATGCTGCTGTGAGCTGCGCGAGCGCCAGTGCGGGCTCTTTCAGGATGCGCATCGAGCTGCCGCCGTAATAGTTGCGGACCGTGAGCTCCTGCTGCGTCAGCTCGCGCAGCACCTTAGGGTCGTCGATGCGGAACAGATTCATCAGCGCCGCGCGGCCGTGCTCGTTGAGGTTCTTGTCCTCGGAGGTCGCGCACTGCACGGCGTAAGCGAAGGTCTCGCCGATCTGCACCAGCGCGGACGAAGCGCGCACCCGCACCTCGGCGTCATCGTTTTGCAGGGCTTCGCGAAGCCCGGCGCGCGCGGGCTCGCCGATGCCGACCAGGTCGCGGGTGGCGCTTTCGCGTGTGCGCCAGTCCTCGCTGCCGAGTTGCCCGATCAGCACGGGCACGCGCGCGGCGTCGTTGTCCTGGGCACCCAGGACCGGCGCGAGCAGCAGAATCAGGATCGCCAACCGGGACACGTGATTACCTCGCACAGGTTTGCGCCGGCATAGTATGCAATTTCGCGCTCATGATCGACGTCCCACAGCGCAAAGGCCGCGCGGCTGCCGGGCGCGATCACGCCGTATTCGCCCGGCGGCAGCTTCAGCGCATGCGCCGCGTTCACCGTGAACGCGGCGAGCGCTTCTTCCGGCGTGAGCCCGCAGTGCATCACCGCAAGGTTCATTACGAACGCCGGGTTGGCGACCGGAGAGCTTCCCGGGTTGAAATCGGTGGCGAGCGCGACGTTGAGGCCAAAATCCACCAGGAAGCGCCCGTCGGCCCACTTGTCCATCTTCAGCACGTACGTGCTGCCGGGCAGCAGCACAGCCGACGTGTCGTTGCGCAGCATCACGTCCAATCCGGCTGGATCGAGATACTCAAGGTGGTCGGCGGAATCGGCGTGGTACTTGGCGGCGATCTCGCCCCCGGCGTCTTCGCGCAACTGGTCGGCGTGCACGGTCAGGCGCAGGCCCAACGCTTTCGCCGCCGCGAGCAGCTTCTCGGTCTGTTTGATGTCGAACGCGCCGCCACGATCGGCAAACACGTCGGCGCGATCAGCGAGTCCTTCCTTTACTACAGCGGGCAGAATCTCGTCGATCACCACTTGCAGGTACTTGTCGCGCCCGCCTTCGACGCCGCGGTACTCGGGCGGGATCGAGTGCGCCGCAAGACAGGTGCGCACGGTGTGCATGTCGGCATGCTCGCCCGCGTCGCGGATCGCCCGCAGTTGGCGCAGTTCGTGCTCCAGCGACAGGCCGTAGCCCGACTTCCCTTCCGCGACCACGACGCCGTGCTGCCGCAGACGCCGCAGGTTGCGTGCGGTTTCGTGCGCAAGCTTTTCGTCGCTGGCTTCACGCACAGCCTTGGTGCTGCTGACGATCCCGCCTCCGGCTGCGGCAATCTCTTCGTAGGTCGCGCCGGACAACCGCATGGCAAACTCGTCGGCGCGCCCGCGCACGAATGCAGGGTGCGTGTGGCAATCCACCAGACCCGGGGTAAGCACACACCCGCGGCCGTCGATGCGTTCCGCCGTGGCAAACGTGTCCGGCAGGTTGCCGCGCTCACCAACGTAGGCCACGCGCCCGTCGCGCACGCCGACGCACACGTCGCCCGCAAACACCGATAGCTCGCGCATATGCTGCTTGCGCAACGACGCACCGTCGCCGCAGGTGACGATGCGCTTTATGTTCTCTATGACTTGTTCAGGCATCCGCCGTCCATCGCAACGCGACCAACCTTACCGCCAAAGCGCCAAAACGCCAAAGTCTGTCTTGAGGCGTCGCGCCGATAGCGGCGAGGCAGTTCAGCGCGGAGCGCTGGCACACCGTTAGCCCCGGCCACGGGCCGGGGTACAGACGCCCCACATGACCCGAGGCGCGGAGCGCCGACACAACCCGGCCAACTTGTTTGCGCCCTTTGTGCCGGCGCTCCGCGCCTCAACAATCTTTTTGGCCGGGAACCCCCGC
>CAZNBU010000127.1:0-8526 GCA_964571035.1 uncultured Planctomycetaceae bacterium
GTGATTTCGGCGATCAGTTCAAGCGTCTTGTCGTCGTAGATGAGGATGGCACCCTGCTGGTCTTTACGGCCCCAAGCCGCAACCCAGACCTCGGTGCCGGCCTTGTTGTACTCCATGTGAACGGCCTTGTGACCGCGGTACTTTTCGGGCAATACCAGCGTCCTCTTGTTGGTCAGCGTTTGCTTGTCGATGACGAAGATGCTGTCCGCCAGCTCCTTGTCGGGGTTCAGCGGCCGGTCGCAATAGACGTGCGGCGAATTGGGATGGGTCTTGATGAACAGGTTTCCGCCGCCGATCCCCGGCAATTCCACCTGTTTCACAAGTCGCCACGCCTGCTCGGGGTGTCCCTGCGGATCGGTGCCGATGAAGCTCACGTGATTGCTTCCAATGTGGCCCGTCCCCCATAGCGGCCCGTATTCTTGATGAATCACGTTTGCGCCGCGCCCGGGATGCGGGGTGACACCTTTTGTTTCTACGTTTGCTACGAGTTTCTGCGTTTGTGTGTCGATGACGGAGATCTTGTGTCGGGCGTTGGCCGCCATCATCAGATAGCGCCGCGTGCTGTCCCAACCGCCGTCGTGCAGATAGCGTTCAGCCGCGATCATCTGCATCCCGATCGGCCCTTCGCCGTCGCCCAGTTGCGAGTAATCGACGATCCAGACCTGGCCAGTTTCCTTGACGTTCACCATCCAAGTGGGGTGGTGGTGGTCCGCCACAATGGCTGCAACGCGGGCCTCGCGTACGAACTCGCCGTCATCGATTTCGTGGCCGGAAGTCGAAATGCACCGCACCGGCTCAAGCGTGTCACCCTTCATGATGACGAGCATCGGAGGCCAGTACCCACCAACGATCACATACTTGTCGATGAATCCTTCGAACTTGCTGGTCTCTACAGAGCGCGCTTCGTTGACCGCCTTGATCTCGGCGACCTTGTTCGGCTTGTCCATCCACAGGTCGATCAGGGTCACCTTGCCGTCGCGTCCGATGCTGTAGAAGTAGCGCCCCGACGACGACGGGCGAAGGATGTGCACCGCGAACCCCGTGTCCACGATGTTCACCAATTCCTTGGTGTCGCCATCGATGATTGCGACTTTGCCGACATCGCGCAGCACGACACCAAAGTAGTTCTGCCAGTTGCGGCCTTCAGGGGGCGACGTTGGGCGCTTGTCCACAGGCACGTACACGGTGTGGGAATCCTTGATCTGTTTGAGGCTTCGCTCGGGCGGCGGCGGCGGCGGATTCTGCACGAACCTCGCCATCAGCTTCACTTCCTCCGGCGAAAGAATCCCTGACTTGCCCCATTCCGGCATTCCAGCCGGGGAGCCGTTGGTGATCATGGCTTCCAGGTAGGCAGTTCCTTTCTTGCGGGTGTTCTCGGGTTCAATGTTTGGCCCGGTAGCCCCCTTCCGCAACACGCCGTGGCAACCGGCGCATCGGTTGAAGAAGATGCCGGTCGCGTTTTCCATCTGGGCGCCGCTGAGTGCGATGTCGTCATGGTCGTCGCGATGCTCCCCTTCGCTGTCCTCCGAGCGTTCGTCCTCCTTTCGGGTATCGTCCCGGTCACCCGAGCACCCGGCGGCAATGAGCAGTGCTGCCGCAGCGATCGCAAGTAGTCCGATGTACCAGTGTCTGTGCAGCGTCATGTTCGTTCTCGGTGCTGGTCGCGCCGCTTTCTACGGCGTGTAGTACAAACTGAACTTTGGTGTCGGCGCGAAAGAGTCACGCCCCGTCACAAACCACATCTTTCCATCGTGGAATACGCCCGAGTGAAAACCGCTGGCAGCATCAGGCGTTGACAGCAACTCAACGGTCCCGGTCACCGGGTCAAAGCGCTGCAACCTCGCGGTCGCCTTTGGGGCCGGCGAGGAGTCCCACCCGTTCAGGATGTACAACTGCCCGCCGTGCATCGCCCCGGCGGCGTGCCAGACCGGTTGAGCCAGCCTCGGGAAGGCGTGTGCGCCCGCGGCGCTCAACGCGGGATTGGATCCCACCGGATCGGGCCGATACATCTCTATGGTGTCCAACGTTCCAGCCACGCCGCGCCCGCCAACGAGGTAAATGGCGCCGCTGATCCATCCGACTGTTGGGAATCGCCGCGGTGTATAGGGGGCAACGTCCGTTTTGACGTGCCATGCACCCGACGTGGCAGCGCTCGGCGGCGCTTCAAACATCAGCACCGTGTCATTGTATTCTTTGATGAGCGAGCCCGACCCGGGCAACGTCTCAATCTTCAGGCGCCCGCCGATGAGATACAGGCGATCGTCGTGATCCGCCGCGCCGTCGGAAGCGACCAAGCCGAACTCGGCCCATCCCTCTACCGACCGCCCGGCAAGATTGGCCGGGAGCGATGCAACAGGCTCCCAAACGCCCGGCACGGAGAGTGCCACGCCGGAAGCGTCCGACACCTGCATGCGCTCTACGGTAGTGCAGTATCCGCCACTGGATGGCGCGGTGTTAGAGTACAACTCGCCCCCGACCACGTACACGTATCCACCGTAGGTGTGCTGCAGAAAGGCCGCGCCGAGGTACTGACGCTCGGAACTGAGGGACCGGTTGATGTTCTCGAGACGGTAGTCTCGAGCGGCTAGCGGCTGATTCTTCGTATGGAAAACATGGACGGATGCGACGGTGGCGTCGACGCGCCCGCCCAGCACATAGATAGCGCCCTCGGGCCCGTAGTCGGGGTGAGGGGCGACAACCATCGATTCGCAATAGTGTTCGTGGTGCGCACCAGCGCCGTCCGACTGTGTGGCGCTGTAGTAGCGGTGGTCGCCCGCACGGAGCCAGTAGTCTCCGCGGACGCTGTCATACACGCGCACACGCATGGCTCGAACAGCGGTCAACCCTGACGCTGCAACTTCGACAGTAAAGTCGAAGAGTCCGAACTCCATCGGCCATCCGTGCAGAACACCGCTTGAGCCCAGTGTCACGCCCTGTGGGAGCGACCCGGACGCAAGGGTGAAGGTTGCGCCGGTCGGTGTGACACCGCCGATCGCAGCCGGAATCGATATCTGCATCGCGCCGAGTGCGGTGTCGTGCTCCACCAGATCGCCGGTCAAGGTGAGGTCATTGAAGCGAATACGAAACATGTACCCGTTCGCGTTCCAGGTCAGATTTTTGTAGACCGCCTCGATCCCGATGAACCACTCGCCTGCCTCCGCACCCGGCACGCGTGCGATCAGGTCGTCGCCCGCGGGGCCGGGCACGCACTCGGCGACGCGGTCAAGCAAGGCGCCCTGGCGACGATAGAGCGCAGCCTTAAGCTTGCCGACAAAGGCGGAGAAGTAGATCTCGGCCTCGATTTCGCCCGTGTGTGGTGTGTCGAAGCTGAAGAAGTCTGCCGGGTCCGGCGCAGGATCTGCCGGATTGCTCGTGAGGCTGCACGGCGCGGCCTCCACCAGCGGCGCGCCCATGGCAAGAGGTCCGAGGTGAGTTGCGTCCGACGGCGTGTTGTTGTTCGCCCCGCCGTCGTACTTGTCCGGCGCGTGCACATATCCAGTGCCCTCATAGATGACGAGGTCGAGTTCGCGGGAGATCTGCAGCGGCGGGGAAGTGTTTGGCACACAACGGAGGCTCACCTCGTACAACCCTGGCATAGTGGGCACCCCGACCAATGCACCGTCCGGGTGCATCGTCAACCCGGACGGGAGCGCACTTGTCGCGCTCCACGTCAAAGGATAGGCGCCGAGACTGCTGTTTGACTGTGCCTGCGCACCGTACGGTTGGCCGTTCATTCCGCGCGGCAGTTCGGTACTGGTGATGGCAGGCGGCTGGATGACCCAGAGGTCCAACGCTCCCACGGCTAGCGCCGGCGGGTTTGAAGAGTCCTGTACCTCAAACTGAAACTGCTGCAGCAATTCCCCGCCGGCGTTGCAAACGCCCGTGATTCTCCCGGCTGCGTCCATGGCCATCTGTGTAGGGCCCAGTTTGTGCCCGCCGGCGATCGCGGTGCCGCCGGCGGTTACGCGAAACTGATAGGGGGCGCAACCGCCAGTCACGCCGATCGTCACGTCATACGGCATACCGAAAACGGCAGCCGGAAGGCGCTGCGTCGCGACTTGAAGCGGTGCTGGTTGCACTGCCAGATGGAACGTCGCCTGCGCAACTCGCGAGGGCGTGGCGGCATCGCGCGCAAGCACCGAAAGCGTCCACGCCCCGGGTGCAGGCGGCGTGCCATACAGCGCGCCCTCTGTCGAAAGGTTAAGCCATGAGGGTGGAGCTACCGCACCGCTCCATTGGAAGGCAACAGGCGCTGCTCCGCCATCGGATTGCACAGAGTGGACGAACAGAACGCCAGCCGTGGCGTCCGGCAATGACTCGGTGACGATACGCAGCAGGTCTTCCGGCCCGCCGGTCTGGTGGATGCGGCCGCTGTCGCAGGCTCCCAACCACCCCATCGCAAGAACAGAAAGGACTGCCGGCGCGCGGTACATGGACAACTCCCAGTCTCTCCGGCTCCATGCTACTCCGCCTAACAAGATATTCAAGTCTTTTTATCTGCTAACTTTCGAGGGCATTCGACGGCCCGCTCTCTTGCTATCAGCTAAACAGATATGTATATCTTATTTTATGTTTAGCTGGCCCTGGAGAGGTCCATGTCCGCAACCATTGAGCTTGACCAACTGATCCCTGACATCTTGAGAAACTACCCCCAGGCGCGTCGAGTGCTTGACCGATACGGATTGCAGGGTTGCGGCGGTCGCGAAGGTCCCGTCGAGTCCTTGCGCTTCTTTGCGGAAACCCACGGCGTGGACCAGCAATGCCTCCTGCTTGAAGTACGGGATGCGGCGGGAACCGAGGCGCCGCCCTCCTCCCCGTCCCGTGGAAGGTTTGCCGACGCGGCATACAAACCGTTCTTCCTGACGGGCTTCGCGGTGTTGCTGCTCGGCGGCGCGCTGACCGGCACGCTGATGCTGCAGTGGATGGGTAGCGAGGCTTCGTTCTTCGCGCCCGGAATCCACCGCATGAACGCTCACGCGAACGCGATGATCTACGGGTTTGCCGGGATGTTCGTCCTGGGTTTCGGCTACCAGGCATTGCCTCGCTTTCGGCACGCGAGGCTCCGCCTTCCGGGCGTCGCGCTAACCAGCTTCTTCCTCTTGTTGGGTGGCACCGCACTCCGGTTCTTCGGCGAGTTCTTCGGACAGGGCGGCATCTACGTCGCGCGTCTTGCAACGCCGGGTTTTGCAGCCGCGACTACCGGAACGACGCTGCAGATCGTTGCGTTCGCGTTGTTTGGCGTCATCCTCTGGAAGACGCTGCGCGCCAGTGGACCCTTCCGCGTGTACGAACGCTATGTCTTTGCGTCCGCACTCTGGTTCGCGGCCGCAGCGGCGATAAGCCTCGCGCTGTTGGTTCGGATCCAGTTGGTCGACGACTTCGCGGGAATGGTTTCAACTGTCGCTACGTGGCAGGAATCCTTGCGCATCATCCAGATGTTCGGCGCGATCGGACTGGTTGTATTCGGCGTGATGCTTCGCCTGCTGCCGGTTGCATTCGGATTTCGGAAACCGGGCGACAAGCTTTTCCGCAGTATGTTCTGGGTGATTAACACGGGGATTCTGGTCGCTGCGGCGGCGTTTCCGTTCAGCATGGCCGCAAAGAGAGTGCTGATGGACGCGGGCGCAGCGTCGGCGGCTCGCGGCGTTTTCGCGCTGGGAATGCTCGCGGTTGTGATCGGGTTTGCCGTGTTGTCGGCGTCGTTCGCTCCCTGGCGCCGCAGCCCGGTGCGGGACCGCAGCATCAAGTTCATTCGCGCGGCGCACACATGGTTCGGCGTCGGGCTATTGCTGCTGGTGCTTGAGCCATTGTACATAGGATTAGTCCAGGGCACCTTTGGCCATGGGTACCATGCGGGTACGCGTCACGTGTTCACAATCGGATTCATGACCATGATGGTGATTGCGATATCCGCCAAAGTCGTACCGACGCTGAATGGCGTTCACCCGCAGAGTCTGAAGCCGCTGTGGAGCGTGTTTATCCTGTTGAATGGAGCCCTTGTCTGGCGCGTTGGCGGTGAAATCGCGGGGGATTTTGACCCTGATCTGCTCAGCAGCTTGCACTGGTCCGGCGCGATTGTCGGCATCGCGCTGACGCTTTGGGCGGCTCACCTGGTTCGAACCATGCTCCTTCCGTCGAGTGCACAACCGGAAACAGCGACGGAAATCGCGGCGGGCACCAGGGTTGCCGCCGTCATCGATACGTGGCCGGCTACAAAGGATGTGTTTGTCCGGTTCGGATTTTCGATGATCGCCAATCCGGTGGCGCGTCGGACTGTCGCACGCGTTACTACGCTGGCGCAAGCCTGCGCGCTTCACGGAGCAGACCTGCACGCCCTTATTCATGAGTTGCAACTTGCAGCCGGCATCGAAGGTGCGTGTGCATGCAACCACCGCGAGCCAGCAACCTCAGAGAATGGCTACCGCGGGGCACACGTGTCTCGACCAGAACAGTCCGAATCTTGCGGATGCGGTACTGCGGAAAAGCCACCCCGCTTGAATCCCGACGCGACAGTGGCCGAGATTGCGCTGAACCACCCGGCTTCGGCCGCGGTGTTCGCCCGGCGCGGCATGGATGCCTGCTGCGGAGGCGGAGAGAGCATCCGCAATGCGGCGACCCACCACGGACACGACGTCGATGACGTCATGCGCGAGATCGAGCTTGCCATTGCAAGCACGTGAGTACGCACCAAGCGGCCCAGGTAGGACGGGTGCCTGCGCCAGTGTCCGACAGGTAAACCCCGCCGATGTTGCCGGCCAGCAGCCGACAGGCTTGAACGAAGTCGTCCAAGCCGCAGGTCAGGTCGTACATCGGATCGACTGGAGCTCCTTCGAGGTAGGCTTGCAGATTCCGCGGACGCGAAGTGTGGTGTTTCCGGCCTCGCAGGTTTTGGGGTGTTATAGGTCTTCAGCAACGATGTGCGCTTGTGTACGAACCCGAAACCACGAACTACACGGGGCAGCATTCTCCTGTATGGCGCAGTCGCCGAACGACTGCAAGCCAACCGTGCGAATACTCTCGTCTATACGCCCCCCGCGCAGCCGAATGACGTGCCGGTATCAACAGAGCAGCATCGCCCGCAGCAAATCGTCCCTTTCACACTGCGAAATGGCCTGATCCACGTGGTCGTAAACGATCTGCTCTTCACGCGTGCTGTGCTCGACGAGCACAGCCAGCAGATTTACATACCAGTTCTCGACGTCATCGGTGTCGCGCGCATGCAGAGCCGTCACCATGCTCTCGACCGCCTGGATGATCTGCTTGTGCTCACCCCGCATGCGCTCGGTTGGGCACGCGCCGTAACCACCTGTAGCGTCTTCAAACCGTGGGAACAAGAATCGCTCGTCGATCTCGATGTGCCTGCGCAGCCCCTCGTTGAACTCCTGCAGGCATATCACTGCACCGCGCCAGTTCTCACACGCCACGTCACGCATGGCGCGGTCCAGCAAGCTATCAAGCTTGTCGTGTTCCCATTGCATGTATGCCGTGACCCTGCGCGGAGCATTGGGATCCAGAGCAGCCACGCAGTATCGCCATCCGTCCGGGCCGCGTCGCAGCGGGGTAAATTGGAATCGGCCCGGGTAGCAGTCGTACACGCACTCCATGACTCCCAGGGGCCGGCCATCGAATCGAACCACCGCCTCGGCTCCTGGGCGCATCCTTTCAAGTTCCTGCAGCACGGCATACGTGTCGGGAAGCGATCGGGCGTCGATACTGTTAGCCATTGTTGTCCTCTCTGCTCCTTGTTGAAAGTTGAGCCGCCTTGGCAACGCCGCCAGACGGGACGTCAAACACCCGAGGCATCCGGGTGGAGCATGGTCGCCGATCCTGAAACTCGGCGAATTCCTTGAGTGTCGTGGATTGCAGCATTTCAAGAAACCGGGTACGAATGCCTTTCCAAAGCGAGTGCAGCGGGCAGGCGGTATCGTCACTGCATGTGTTCTCCCCCATGATGCAGCTTTCGAGCATGCGAGCGTCGTCCAGCGCGCGAACGACATCGTAGGCCGAAATGGATCCCGCCGGGCGTGCCAAGCGGAACCCGCCCTGCCGACCGCGCTGGGACTCCAGCAAGCCCCGTCGGGCCAGGTTCTGCAGCACCTTGCCGAGATAGTGGGACGGCAGGTCCAACGCTGCCGCCAGCTGCGCCGTAAGCACCCACTCGCCCTGTGGCATTCGGGCCAACTCGGTCGCCGCTCGCAATGCGTATTCGCTGGCTTGGGAGAACATAAGGCTCCAATCGCGGTGAGCGTCCGGCCCGGCGCTACTTATAGATAATAAGATATTGATATCCGCATTACAAGCGCGATGTGCCGATTGTTCCGGATAACCGGATAGGACTGTCTTGATTCATTGTGCCGCGCGGGGTACCTTGTCTGCTGTTCAGAAGAGGACGCGGATGTTTTCTCAAACCACCGAGTACGCGATCCGCGCGGCGATCGACATCGCCACGCGCCGCGCAGGGGAGCAGGTCCTGGCCTCTCACCTCGGTGAGACGTTGGGCATTCCTGCGCACTACCTGTCCAAGAT
>CAZNBU010000128.1:0-8489 GCA_964571035.1 uncultured Planctomycetaceae bacterium
AGCCGTCGCGTACACCGGCCACGGGCAGGTGCGCGCCGAGATCAGCCTGGACCGCGGCGCAAGCTTTCCCGTGCAGCAGATCGTGGACCCGTACAGCCAGGGCTCGCGGCTGGTGCAGGTTTCCATCGCGTCGGACTACCGGCTTGGTGTGCTGTTCTGGCGGCCGTACTACCAGAACTACATGACGGTGAGCCAGCTCGCGCTGGTTGAAGCCATCCCCACCGGGTTTGACAGCAACAACACCCCCACCGGGTACTTCTGGGGCGCCACCACCGTGGTGCACCACCCGGGCAAAGACGTCACGCCGCTGCTGATGCACATGGAGTACAGCACAGCCGGCGACCTCGTGATCGGGTACGGGTACACGCGCATGGACTTCACTTCCAGCGCGATTGTCAGCAGCGCCTTGTTCCGCTGCGCGGTGCGGCCGCAGGGCACGCCATATTTCATCGACAAAGAAGTGGACCGCGAAGACAACGTCATGCCGTGCGACCCGCACGTAAGCGTGATCGGCAGCGGGCCGAGCATGGAGATCTTCTACGCGTACGAAAAGTCTGACGGCG
This sequence comes from uncultured Planctomycetaceae bacterium, assembly GCA_964571035.1. Classification (GTDB taxonomy): domain Bacteria; phylum Planctomycetota; class UBA8742; order UBA2392; family UBA2392; genus JADJRK01. The sequence continues at coordinate 564 of CAZNBU010000128.1, forward strand.
TGCACCTGTCGTACAGCAACAACGCCGGGCAGACGTTTGTGCACGTCACGCGCGTCAACATCCCCGGAGCGATGAACCCCAGTGTGCACGCGCGCATGCAGGGGGCGGAAAAACGCGTTGACCTGCTGTACGTCGCGCCTGACGGTTGGGGCTGGGCGATCCAGAACCTGCACTGGGACGACTTCTCGCTGACCGCCCCTGGCGAGTTCTACTCTGTTACCCAAAGCAGCGCGACGCCGGGCGGCAACCCCCCGCCGGGCATGTCGGCTGGGTTCCTGATCACGACGCTGGCATGGTTCGGGTATGACTCGGTTGTCGTCGGCGACGACATCGCGGTCGCTGTGCACGAGGTGACCTACGACAGCTACGAATACTTCTACGCCAGCGGTTGGCTCTGGGATCAGACACAGCAGGGCGCAGCCACCGCAGGCGGAGGCAGCGGCGGTTCATCCCCACCGCCCGCCATCCTGCTGCCCGGCATGACCGGCACGGTAGCCGCACCGTCACCGCAGCACCGCAACCAGCTCAAAGTGGCGTTGTTGGACTAGGAATCCGGATCGAAAAGCAAGCTCGCGCAGAGAGCGCGGAGCCCGCAGAGAACGGCGATGCCTCGCTTCCTGTTCTACTCTGCGAACTCCGCGTGCTCTGCGCGAGGCCGCCTTTGTCTTTTGAGATCGCCCGGAATCGTTGCCTGTGCGCATCCCCGCGGGTATCTTGCGCCGCATGATCAACGGAATGCATGCGCTGATTTACGCCAGGGACGCCGAAAAGGCGCGGGCGTTCTTTCGGGATGTGCTTGAGTTCGAGCACGTGGATGCCGGCCACGGGTGGCTGATCTTCGCGCTGCCGCCATCAGAGGTTGGGATTCACCCGATCATGGATGGCGACAAGGAGTTCCACGAGCTCTACTTCATGTGCGACGACATCAAGAAGACGGTCGCAAAGCTCGAAAAGAAGGGCGTGCAGTGCGCGCCGATCCAGGACGCCGGGTTCGGCATCATGACCTCATTCGAAGTGCCCGGCGGCGGCCCCATAGGCGTCTACCAACCCAGGCACCCAATAGCGGCAGGGATCAAGCCAGCGAAAACAAAAAGCAAGAGCCCGAAGCGCAAGCGAGGGCCGGCAAGCAAGACCACCGCTAAGGCCAAGAAGAAGGCAACCCGGAAGACACCAAAGAAACCCGCGAGAAGGCCGGCGAAGAAGGCAAAGAAACCAGCCAAGAAATCCAAACGCAAACGCTAACCAATATCGAACCACCAACGCGCGGACAGGATTGTCCGCGCCACTTCAGATTGGGCTCGCCAACTCGCCGCTCCAATTTGCTAGGATTGCGGCATGAAACTGCAGATCACCTCCGCCGGGAAAACCCGCGAGTTCGTCCCCCGCGACGGCGCGGCCAGCGTCACCATCGGTCGCCGCGCCGGGCTGGACGTCGTGCTGGAAGACCCCGGCGTTTCCGAACTGCACCTGCGCATCGACCGCTTTCTCGACACCTGGACGTTTACCGACCAGATGTCCGACACCGGCACCCAGCACAACGGCGAAACCAAGTACTCCGGTGACCTCGCCAATGGCGACGTGTTGAAACTCGGCGATGCCACCATCAAGGTGATCAGCACCGCAGAAGCGCCGCCGCAACCGGCGCAATCCACCGTCGCGTCGTGGCAACCCGTGGCGCCCGAGCCTGTGCCCGTCGCGCAACCGCAACCACGCGCCGTTCAGCCGCCGCCCGCGCCGCAGCGCCCGAACAGGTCATCCGCCAGCCAGACGCGCATCACGCCGATCCAGCAGGACTGGCAGCAGGTCATCACACCGCGCCGGCCTAAGCCCGCCGACAAAAGGGTCGGCATCATCATCGCCGCCGTGGTGGTAGCGGTCATGGTTGCCGGAGGAGTGTTCTCGGCATTCGTGGAGGAATCGTCCGACTACGATCCTGTCTATTATGCGGAAGACAAGGCGCCGGAGCCTGCGCCGCGATCGGCGCGCGAAAACTCCGTCGCTGTGCCCGAACCGCCGACGCCACGGCGCGACCCGACACGCCTGACGTCTGAGGAAGAAAAGGCCTACCGCGACAAGATCACTTTCTTGCAGAAGGAGGGCGACGCAACACCCGAGGAGCGCTTGGCGCAACTGGACGAGTTGGAAAAGGACGTCGCCGACTTCACCGGGCACTCGCTCAAGTACTACATCGGGCGCGCCCGGCAGAACGTAGAGATCCAGCTTTCCACGCAGATGCAGCGCCGCTATGGGCAGGACCAGAACGCGATCTACAGCCTGCGCGAGAACCGCAAGTTCAGTGAGGCTTCCAATCGGCTGGAGGACTTCGCGGAGTACTGCGACAGCAGCGACTACCACAAGGCCTGGTCCAAACGCCATGAGTTCGCCGACTACGTTGAAACTGAGCGCGCACGCCTCGCCGAACTGAGCGAACGCTGGGTCGGCGACCAGATGTCCGCGGTGGACGAAGCATTACTGCGCGACGATTTCACAGCCGCCGCCGAAGCACTGGAAGCAACCGTGGCGCAGGCGCTGCTCTCCCAGGCCGTCATGAATGCCCTGGCCGCCGAGGCAGACGCGCACCGCGAAGCGGCTGTAGACCAAGCCGCCGGCACACGCAGGGGCGCGCGCGAAGCGTTCGATCCAAAGAAAGACCGTCTGCCGCCCGCCGAGCCAACCACGCTGCTGCCGCAGGGCGAGCGGTCGTCGCTGCGCAGCGAAACGCGCCTGCGCCAACGGCTGGACAAGATCGTACGCGCGGATGACTTCAGCGGATTCGACGGGGTGCACCACGGGTACCCGGCGCGCATCGAGCGCTATCACTACGGGCGGGTCTACATCAAGGTTTCGCGGCCGATCCGCGGAGACGACAACTGGAGCTACACCGTCGTGCAGCCGTTTCACCAATTGCCGGGCAGCACACGCGTAGCTTTCTACGAGCGCCTGCCGGAGCTGTCGCAGAACGAACGCGTCGGCATCCTGATGCTCTGTTTCGACAACGGGTTAATGGATGACGCCGCCCGCGTCGCGTGCGAGCTGTGGAAAGCGCACCCCGAAGTAAAGGAAGACCTCGACAAGCTGCTAGCCACCAAGTTGCGCATCACCCTGCCCGAAGGCGGATTTGTAGAGAAAGACGGCCGGCTTGTCGCGCCGGAATGAACTGCCTGACGCGAAGGAGCGAAGGCAGCGAAGCACGCGAAGAACGGCCAAAGAAACAGGACGCGCAGGACGTTTTGGTCCTGAGTGTCCTGCCTGTCCTGTTGAACTCGCTTTAGAGCATTTTCGGATTGATCATTTCGACTCAACTCTCCGGCAGCGTTTCTGTCGCCCGCTCACGCGGGCTCAGGACTTGGGTGGCGATCAACCCAGGGCTGCGTCGCGCCTTCGGCGCTCCTTGCCCTGGGCTACAATCTGACGGCCGCTACGCGGCCTGACTGCGGTAAAGCCCGCATAGCGGGCGGCAGACTGTAGCCCGGCGGTGACGAAGGCGCGGAGCGCCGAGGAACCCCGGGGACACGACGCCCCCTCCCTATGAGCCCGCGTGAGCGGGCGACACAAAAGCGCCATGTGGTGGGCCGACACACTGACCCCGAAAATGCCCTAGCCGTTCTTCGCTCAGCTCGACTGAGCTCGCCGAAGTCCTTCGCGTCAAGCAGTTGAAACCGCGATTACTCCCAGCGCGGGGGTTCCGGCTGGTGGGTACGGTCGCGGAACTGCTGGCGCAGGCGGTCTACTTCGAGCATGCGCTCGAACGCGGCGTCGAGATCGTTGCCGCCTTCCGCCTCCACGAGGGCACGCTCTGCCATCAACTGATGCCAGTCGGCGCCCCAGCGGCGAATCTTTGTGCGCGTGTCGGCCATACAGGGTTAACAATCCCCCGGCTGCTGCAATTCCGCAAGCTTGAAGCGGCAAATGAGAACGGGCGGGCACAAGGCCCGCCCGCGAACGGTTTGCAGCAGTTATTCCGCTTCCGCCTTGGTCTTCAGTTTGGCCAGGCCCTTGTCGAACATGTCCTGCATCAGGCCTTCGCCGAACTTCATGAAGTAGCGCATGCCGATGTCGCTGCCGGCATCCATGAACACCGACCATTCGACGTTGTACCCGTCATCCTTCTTGGTGTAGCGCACCGCGCCGGGGTAGGCATCGCTGCCGTCGAACGAGATCTTGTACTCGATCCCCTTGTCGTCGTCCGTGGACGTGATTTCAAGCCGCCCGTTGTTGCGCGGTTGTTCGCTGGTCCAGGCCATCCAGGACCCGACTTCGTCGGTCTTTTCCGAATAGGTCCAGGTCATGGTCGGATCTTCGTCCTTCCACGGGCCCCACTCGGGCCACTGTTTCAGGTCGCCGATGTACTTGTGAATGTCGTCGTTGTCGGCCTTGATCAGCACTTCGCTCTTGAACGTGCGCTTGGACTCAAGCGTGTACCCGTAAATGAACGCCCCAGCCCCAAGCAGCAGCAGGACCACGAGCAAACCGACAAACACCTTGATCAGCTTGCCAACCGGCCCGGTCTTCTTCTTTTCCGCCATATTCAGCCCCTCATTCCACGATTCAGCGCGCATTATAGCGTCCGGCAGGCTTTCGGCACGTGGTAGATTGCACAGAATGCCCGACTTCCTGACACAGCCTCACGGGGTACACTAGGCACGGAGGCAGGCCCATGGCGCGAAGCGGCGGACAGGACTTCAGCACCGACCGGGTAGCCAAACCGACACCTGAGCCCAAAGACGCCACTCAGGCTTCGCCCGCGCTGGCTGCGCTGGTGCAGGTTGTGGACGGCGTGGACGCACAGGTGTTTCCGTTGCTGGCGGATTACTTCGTGATCGGCCGCGGGGCCGACTGCCACATCCGCATCCAGGGCGACGCGGCGGTCTCGCGCAAGCATGCGACCGTCACGCGTCGCGGGGTCAGCTTCATGCTGGAAGATTTGCAGAGTGCAAACGGCGTCTTCGTCAACGGCGTGCAGCTTGACGGCCCGCACGAGTTGAAGGTCGGCGACAAGGTCGAGATCGGCGACCAGCTATACGTCTTCAAACGCCGCGCCTGAGCGGTTTCCCGCACTGAAACACTACAAGTTGAGATCGCCATTGGTTTGGCTGTCGGGGTGTGTCTATAATGTGCGGCGAGGACCCAATGGCAAACCGCAGGGGGGCGAAGGAGTTCGCCACTGACAAGCTCGCCACACGTCCCAACGACACCGTCTCGGCCCACATGGACCCGACACGCGTGGACGGCGTCTACGCAGGCCTTGAAGAAGGCGAGGGCGAGGACGCCCTGTTCCATCGGATTGTGACCGACGTGTTTCGCATCGGGCGCCATCCCGACAGCAACCTCGTGATCAAAGCCGACACCAAGGTCTCGCGGCGCCACGCCACCATTCTGCACAGGGAAATGGCTTACACTCTTCAGGACAACGGCAGCAGCAACGGCACCTACGTCAACGGCAAGAAGATCACCGGCCCGCATGAACTGATGGTGGGCGACAGGATCAAGATCGGCAAACGTGAATTCGTCTTCTCCCGCCGCACCGAGGGTTAGCATTCTGCGGCGCGCACCCATGGTGTAAGCTTGCGCCATGATCGCCTTCGCCGCCGCCATCTTTCTCTCTGCTTTTCTCCTCTTTCTCGTGCAGCCGCTGCTGGGGCGCTTCATCCTTCCGTGGTACGGCGGCACGCCTGCCGCCTGGTCGGTGGCGCTGCTGTTCTTCCAGACTTCGCTGCTGGCGGGTTACGGGTACGCGCATTTGCTGGTGAAGGTTCGCAAGCCCGCGTTGCAGGCGGTCATCCACGCGGCGGTGCTGCTGGCGGCTGCTTTGACATTGCCGGTGATTCCCGCCGACTCGCTGAAGCCAGCATCAGGCGACGACCCGGCGCTCTCGATCTTGTGGCTGCTGCTGCGCACAGTCGGCCTGCCGTTCGTCGCGCTGGCGGCGACCGGCCCGCTGCTGCAGGCCTGGATGGCACGCGTGCGGCCGGGCAAAGCGCCATGGATCATGTACGCGCTCAGCAACATCGGGTCGCTGGGCGCGCTGCTGGCTTATCCGTTTCTGATTGAGCCGTGGTTCGGGCGCATCGAGCAAGCCACCGCATGGTCGATCGGGTTCGCCGTGTTCGCCGTGCTGTCGGCGCTGTGCGGCGTCCTGGCGATCCGACGCCCGCCCCCCACCACCGACGTGGAGCCCGCGCCGCCGCCCGGCCCCGCCCGCCGCGCCGTGTGGATTGTGCTTTCCGCGTGCGGCGTGTGGATGCTGATGGCGGTGACCAATCGCATGTCGATCGACCTCGCGCCGGTGCCGTTTCTGTGGGTGCTGCCGCTGTCGCTCTATCTGCTGAGCTTTGTCGTCACGTTCGCCGGCGAGCACACCTATCGCCGCGGCGCAGCCGTTGTCGTACTGCCGCTTGCGCTTTCCGGGCTGGCGTACGCACGCACCGATTCCTCCGGGTTGGGGCTGGAATGGTGCATCGTCATCTTCGCAGCGGCGCTGTTCGGGCTGTGCTGGATCCTGCACGGCGAGCTGTTCCGGCTGCGCCCCGATGTCTCGCGCCTGACCGGGTTCTATCTCAGCCTGTCGCTGGGCGGCGCGCTGGGCGGCGCGTTTGTCGGGTTGATCGCGCCACGCATCCTGCCAATGTACTGGGAATACCAACTGGGGCAGGGGCTGGCGGTGCTCGCCATCTTCGCGGCCGTCGCCATTGACCCGTCAAGCCCGCTGCGGGGGCTGCGTCCGCGCTGGGCGTGGCTGCTGCTTGGAATCGCCGTGCTGGCCTGGGGCGACGCCACCCGCGCCGCCATGCGCCAGGAACTCAGGCACACGCTGGCGAACACCCGCAGCTTCTTCGGCGTGCTGCGCGTCTACGACGAGGGCGATTCGCGCAGCCTGATGCACGGCACCACCACACACGGGTGGCAGTCGATCGACCCCGCGCAACGCAACATCCCCATGTCGTACTACGGCCCGTCCTCCGGCATCGGCCGCGTGATGGCTGCGGAGGGCGAAAACCGCCACATCGGCGTACTGGGCCTGGGCGCGGGCACGCTGGCGTCATGGACGCACGCCGGCGACACCATGCGCTTCTACGAAATCGACCCGGAAGTCGAGCACGTCGCGCGCATCTGGTTCTGGTACCTCGAAGACGCGCGGGGCGAAGTCAGCATCGCCATCGGCGACGGCCGCCTTGAGCTGGAGCGCGAGGAGTCGCAGGGGTTCGACGTGCTCGCGCTGGACGCCTTCAGCAGCGACAGCATCCCCGTGCACCTGCTGACGCTCGAAGCGTTCGAGCTCTACATGCGCCACCTGAAGCCCGGCGGCGTGCTGTGCGTGCACATCACCAACCGCTACGTCGATCTCATGCCCGTGGTCGCGCAAGCCACCAAAGCCAACGGTCTGCACTGGACGCACATTGACGACGCGGGCGACGGCAACGACATGATGAGCACCGATTGGGTGCTGATGAGCACCGATGAAGACACAATCCGCAAGCTCGGCGGGCACATGAACCCCGTCACCAAAGAACTCCGCCCGTGGACCGACGACTACAGCAACCTGTTCGGCGTGCTGAAGTAACGCCGCAGCCTCCTACAATGCGCGCATGCGAACATTGAACGTCTCACGCATCGACACGCCGCTGCCCGTCATCAGCCAGGGCACGTGGGAGATGGGCAACCGCGCGCGCGACCGCGAGCAGGAAGTCGCCGCGCTGCAACTCGGTCTCGAGCTGGGCATGACGCTGATCGACACCGCCGAGATGTACGCCTCCGGCGCCGCGGAAGAAGTCGTCGCGCAAGCCATCAAAGGCCGCCGCGACAGCGTGTTCCTCGAAAGCAAAGTGCTGCCGTCGAACGCATCGCGCAAAGGCGTGATCAAGGCGTGCCACGCCAGCCTGAAGCGCCTCGGCACCGACCACCTCGACCTGTACCTGCTGCACTGGC
>CAZNBU010000129.1:0-8488 GCA_964571035.1 uncultured Planctomycetaceae bacterium
GCCCAGCGTTCAGCAGACACACGGTTGCCGCGGCGGGAGTGGCGCGGGGCGGGAGTGATGATGGTGATGTGCATGGGAGGTGGGTTCCGGGTGTCAGGTTCTGGGTTCTAGGTTGCTCCGGCCCGATTGCGTTACGCCGATTCGAGTCAGGTAGGTAGGCGGCGCGGGCCCCCAAAACCCAACACCCGTAACCCAAAACCCATTACAGCGCACACGTCCTGAAACCGGCAGGCACGTCGCGCCGCCACGGCTGAAAGAAGTTGCGCCACATGTTGTGAATCAGGCGCGAGCGCGTGCACCACGCGCCACCGCGCAGCACCTTGCGTTCATAGAACCAGGGCTCGCTGTACTCCTTGTACGGGCCGACCTCGAATCCGGGGTACGGCGCGAAGTCGCTGCTGGTCCACTCCCACACGTTGCCGATCATCTGCCGACACCCGAACGCGCTGTCGCTTTCCGGAAACGCGCCGACGTCCACTGTGTCCATGCGCGACCAGTCCAGGTTGGCGGCGGTCAGCTCCGGCGGCACGTCGCCCCACGGGTAGCGCCACTTGCGGCGCGAGAGCGCGTTGCCGTGCGGCTCGCACGCCGCCGCCGCTTCCCATTCCGCTTCCGTCGGCAGGCGGCGGTAGGCCCAGTTACAGTACGCCTCGGCTTCATAGTAATTGACGTGGATGACCGGTTTGTGCGGCTCCAGCGCGCGCCAGTCGTCGAAGTGTCGGCGCTGCCACTTGCCCCAGAAGCGCCGCCAGTACAGCGGGTGCTCGGCGTTGGCTTCCATGCGCCAGTTCCAACCGGCCGGCGACCAGAAGTCCTGGTGCAGGTACCCGGCTTCGTTGACGAACTTTTCGAACTCGGATTGCGTGACCGGCGCGAGCGCGATCTTGAACGGCTCAAGCTCAACCGGGTGCTCCCACTGCTCGTTATCGAACACGAACCACGGCACGTCCTTGGCTGTGCCAAGCCAGACGCGCCCGCCGGGCACCTCGGCGTCGCCTTCGTGCGGGCCGACGGCGGGCGATTCCAGCCGCGGCACGTTCAGCTTCGGCGCGGCGTACTCGACGCTCTGGCGCATGTAGGTGAAGGCTTCGCAGTGCATGTCTTCGTGGTAGAGCGCGAGGTGGTTGCGGTACCAGCTTGCGCGGTCGATGGGGCGGTCGTGCAGGCGGTCGACAATCGCGTCGCGGATGGTCGCCATGTAGTTGAGGATGGCTTCGCGCGGCGGCAGGCGCAGCGTCCAGCGCGTGCCGTGCTCGACGCGGGCTGAGTCAAACAACTGGTCGACGTCGCGCTTGTAGGGCGGCGCGCCGTCGAGATCGCGCAGCACGAAGCGCTCCCAGAAGTGCGCCACGTGGCCGGCTTCCCAGTGAAACGGGTTGAGGGTGGGGGCCTGCCTGACACGAAGCTGCTCGTCGCTGAGGTCGGCGAGCAATTCGAACGTGCGCTCGCGAGCTTCCTCTATATGGGGAATGAGTGCGTCAGGATCCATGCCGCGACAGTGTAGATTCTGTGCGAATCATAGAAACCGACACAGCGCCGCTGTTCGCTGGAGCGGTGCGCTTAGCGTGTGCACGACGTGCAGTTTATAGCGGAGTTGTCGGTTATCAGTTGTCGGTTGTCAGCAATGGCGACGTAGCGCCTGCCGGCGCTGACAACCGATAACTGACAACTGACAACTAAATCACCGCGGGAACTTCCGTGCTGGCTGGGCGCGATACCGGGCGCAGGCCGCCTACTGAAAGCACTTGCTCGGCGGCGCGACGCGATGCGCCTTTTCCACCTAGTGTCTCCACGACCTCTGCGAGTTCGCGGCGCATCTCGTGGCCGCCGGTCTCGAGGTTTTCGAGCGCGATCAGCCCCATCGTCAGCGGCTCCGCCTGATGTTGCAGCAGCTCCGGCACCACCTGGCGCTTGGCGAGGATGTTCACCATGCACGCGTACTCGGTGTTCACCATCAATCCAGCCAGAATCGCGCTCGCCCACGCCATGCGGTAGGTGCACAGGAACGGCGTGCCGACGATCGCGGCTTCCACTGTCGCGGTACCGCTGCAGATCATGCTGAAATCCGCCAGCGCCATGACCTCGTGGCTGCGGCCGTGGATGGCGCGCAACGGCAGGTCTTCGTGATTGCGGATGGCGTCCTTGTAGCGGTCCGGGTTGAACCACGGGCTGCACCCTACCAGGAAGATGACGTCCTTGCGGCGGTTCGTGATCTCGCGTGCGGCGTCCAGCATGCGCGGCATCAGGCGCGAGACTTCAGCGCGGCGCGACCCGGGGAACAGGCCGATCACCTTCTTCTTCGGCGGAATCTTGAACCCGTGGCGCAGGCCTTCGGCGCGCCTCTTCACTTCATCGTGCTTGATGATGTCCAGCATCGGGTGGCCGACGAACCGCGCCTCCATGCCGTGGCGCGCGTAGAACTCCACCTCGAACGGAAAGATGACCAGCATGCGGTCGACGTACTTTCGAATCTGCTCAACGCGGCCTTCGCGCCACGCCCAAAGCTGCGGGCTGACGTAGTACACGACGGGGATATCAAGCTGCTTGAAGCGGTGCGCGATGCGCAGGTTGAAGTCGGGGCTGTCGATCAGCACCACGACATCGGGCTTGATTGCCTTGGCCTTCTCGATCAGGTCGTCCATCGTATCGAGGAAAAAGCGCAGGCTGCGCACCACCTCGACCAGGCCGACGGCGCTGTGCTCCAGCATGTTGCGGAACAGCGTCACGCCCGCGCTTTCCATGCGGCCGCCGCCCAGGCCGTACATCTCGATGTCGGGGCGGAACTCGCGCAGCTCGCGCGCCAGCATGGCGCCGTAATTGTCGCCGCTGCTTTCCGTCGCGACGATGAACACCGTGGGCCGTTTTGCCATCTCTCAGCTTTCCACTCGGCGCTTTCGGCTGCCTTCCCCAGTTATCGGACGTTCGGGGAGCCTGCGTTGAGCCTCATTGCGCGTTCTCACTCGTCCCAATGTCTTCCGTAGTAAACCTCTACCGGCACACTCACGTTTGCCCGAACCACTTCCGCAAGCTCGTCAAGCCGGGCGTCGTCAATCATGCCGATGCGCGGATTGGAGGGTTTGCGGGCGGTTGTGTACACCTGTACCAGCCGCACGCTGCCGCCGTTGCCGGTAATCTCGTTGATGCGGTCAGCAATGGCAGCCATTTCGGGTTCGCCCGGGTCGCGGCCATCCAGTGTGGGGATCAGGCTCTGGATCGTCACGTCGAGCGACTTGGCGCAGGTTGTGACGTTCTCAACGATCCGCTTCAGGCTGACATTCCGGCCCGCCATCTGCTCGAACCAAGGCTGGGTACCACCGTCCAGCTTGGCCCAGATCTCGTAGGGGCCCGCCTTCAGGGCGTTCAGCGCCTGCATGACGTCCGGTTTGTGCAGCAGCAGCGCGTTGGTCAGCACGATCACCTTCATGCCAGGCAGGTTGTGCTTCTCGCGCAGCTGTGTCACCGCCTCGATGGCCTGCTTCAGGCGCGGGTAGGTGGTGGGCTCGCCGTCGCCGGCAAAGGCGACATCGTTGAGGCGCCGGTACTGCGGCGGCGTGTTTTCGAAGCGCGGGTGGTGCCAGATCTCGCCGCTGGCGGCGAGTCCCATCAGGTCATCGATCTCAGAGACCATGACGTCGAAATCGACCTGCCGGTCACGCGCGGGAGTGCTGCGATCCACCTGGCAGTACGGGCAGTCGAAGTTGCAAACCTTGTCAGGATTGACGTTAAGGCCAAGCGATAGACCGCGGCTCCGGCGTGAGACAACCGGGTAAGCGAAGCGCAGGTGTTCAAACTGGCGCGAATGCTCGCTCAGTATCGCTGGTTTCATTCCGGGATGGGATCGTGCAGCCTGCCCCCGATCCGCAACTCCAAATTAGTGCCCACTATTCTGGGCATGGCGGCATTGTAGCAGCGGCGTGGCGCAGTCAACGGGGTAATTTCCCGTTCAAACTGGACATAACTCCTTCGCAATCCTTAGATTTGCGTCAAGCAGCGCTGGGCACAGCCTGCGGCCTGGCCCCCGATCACGGGACGCCCGGTGTACGTCAGCCCGCCGCCGGTCAGCGCTTGCACTGGCGGCGGGCTCGCATATACTCGGTGGGTCACGCGTAGACACGGCTGGGATTGATTAGGGTATTTGGTCCCTGTTGGTTCGCGGTGGCGTCCCCCAAACCCCGCGCAAGTGTAGAGCCTGGAGGAGGCAATGCGCAGGATCTTCGTCATTCTTATGGCATCTGGTTTTGCAGCCGTACTCGGCGCGCAGGCCACTACAATTACGGGCTTGAGCGTCAACTCGGTGATCCATGAACCGAGCAAGACTGAGGCTGGCCCGTACCTTTCCAGCCTGCAAGTGGTGAACCCCGCATACGATTCGCTGCAGCCCACCGGTGAGCCGCAATTCCTGCCGCTGATCGGCAACGGCAAGGGCCTTCACTTTCTGGACAGCGTCAGCGGTGAGTTCTACGCGCTGGGTGGTACCACCACGCACGACCTCTGCATTCTGACCAACAATTCGGGCGCCGACGTGATTGTCGATCTCGACTACGGCGTACCAAACATAACGCCGCCAAGCCCTGGCCGGTTGATGCTGACCAGCACCGAGGCGGCAGTGAACCCGGCAGAAGCGCCGCAGCAGGCTTCGCCCGACCCGACCGCGACGCTGTCGATCTACGGGTACGACGCGTCAGCGGTGTCGGTGCCGAACGGCAGCTCGGTCGCAATCTTCCTTCTGGTGACCAAGTGGGCGAACTACCTCGACACCAGCCCGCGCGACTACATCCTTACCTTCAACTTCATCGACGTTGCCACCGGCAACCCGGCGACATTTACCGCCAACATGACAGTGCCCAAAGCGGGCGATGAGGAAGGCGGCGGATGCCAGGCCTCCAACAGCAACCTTCCGGCTGGGTTTGCGCTGGTCGCGGGCGGTGCAATGGCGGCCATCGTGTTCCGACGCAAGCTGCTTGAAAAGGCGCGCGCGTAGTTGGTTCTGCAATGAAGCAATGAACTCCCCCGGTTGCCCGGGGGAGTTTTCATTTACGGGGTGAGCGTCAGCGGTTGCACGTGCACTCCGCCCGCGCCCAGCGCCGACACCAGCACGTACCCGGTGCCGCCCAGGCTGCCGATCGCCGCGCCGTTGGCGGTCACGTCTACATTCAGCCCGCCCTGGATGTCGCCGTAGATCGGCGCCGCAACCAGCGCCGGTCCGCTCGCGCTGCTGTCGAGCGCAAGCAATGCGGTGGCCGGGTTCGTGAACATCGCCGCGTCGCTGCCCCAATCGCCCTCGGTCAGGCCCGAGAACAGCGGCAGCGGCAACGGGTCGCCCGTTACGGCTGTGCCGCCGGTAGCCACGACCACAGCCTGGCGCACCGCGAAGAACCCGCCGATCAGCGCCTCGGTCATTACGATGTAGTTGCCGCCCACGTCTTCCCACGAGCACGCGCCGCCGCCGAGGCTCGTTGAGATGTCGAACGCAGCGGCCGCCAGGGCGCCGGTGCTCGGCACGACAAAGCGGCCGCGGATGCCTGTGCCGTCGTTGGCGGTGATCAGTACTTCATCGGTGGTGTCGCCCGCGGCTGCAATGCCGGTCAGCGTTGCAGCCGTGAACACGGTTGCGGACGTGCCGACCTGCGTGCCGTCAAACTCGAAAACGCCGGCCATCACGTCGGCGCCCGCCTGCCACGCGATCACGTACACGTCCTGGTCAATGTGGTACTGCACGCGCGGGTGCGCGCCGGTGCCGAGGCTTACTTCACTATAGAGGCTGCCGAATACAGGATCGTAAAAGATCGCCCATGCGGTGGCGGTCGTCGCGCTTGCGCCGTCCGCGCCGACGGCAACCGTGTCGGCAATGTCGTTGGAAGCCAGTCCGAACCCGCCGGCTGGGTCAAGCGCGATCGTCGGCTCGTAGCTCTGGGGCCCGGAGGGCGTGAGCGTCGTGCCGTCAAGAAAGATGTACTCAATGGTGCGGTTGGTGATGCCGACATCGGAAACCCACGCCACCACATAGTCGGTGCCGTCGGTCGCGACCGCGCATTCGTCCGCCACGTCGGTTGTCGTGAGGTCGAATGCCGTGCCGAGGCTCAATGAGCCCGACCCGCCGTCGCTGCCAGCCACAATATTGAAGGTGTAGTTGAGCGTCTTGGTCGCGGGCGAAGGATTGGCCGCGGTGCCGGTAATCGAGCCCGCGCCGCTGAACGCGGTTGGGTTGAAGCTGGTGAACGTCACCGTAATGCTGGCCGTCGCGATGTCGCTGGTAAAGCGCGTGCCATCGTCCACCGTGATCAAACGGCCGGTCGCAGCCAGCGGCATCGTGCTGTCGAATGTGGTGTCGTCGAAAGTGATCGGCGCCAACCCGACGTCAGGCAGCGTGTCCGGCATCATCAACAGCAGCGTCTCGGTCCCGCCCGCGTTGGTCAGCAGGATGGTGCGCCGCCCGCCCGCGTCGGTCACCGCGCCGCCCAGCGCAACGCTGGACGCGCCGCCGGTCGTGAACGTGAAGTTCACCTGCAACGCCGCGCTCGCGCCCTGCTCAATCAGCGTGCCAAGCATGCTGCCGCTGCTGCCCGTGCCGGTGAAGGTGTCAAGCTGCGCGACCACCGAAGCGTTCGCGTGATTGCTGGTGTACGTCACGCCGCCGGTCTGCACCGTCAGCAGCCGGTTGTTCGGATCAAGCGGGTTGCCGTCATTGAAAGCCGCGTCGTTCAGCGTGATCACCGTCGGCGGCGTCGTGGTGTCGGCGGTCGGAATCGCCAGCGTCACGTTGAACACCGTCATGCTGTCCGCCAGTTGAAAGATTGTGCTGCTTGCCAGCGTGCTGGTGTTGCCGGTCAGCGCGGTGGCGGGCGGCGGCGGCTCGACATCCTTGTGGCGGCCTACGGCGTAGCTGTTCAGTGTCGTGAACAGGCCGCGCACACGCCGCGGCTCCGGGATCACGAACTGGGTATCGGAAGCCGGCGCAAGCGAGGTGAAGGTCAGCTCGTCCACGCCGGTCGCGTCGATGCTCAGCAGCGTCAGCTCGGCGTTGCTTACGCCGTCTTCATCCGCGAGGCCCTTGTCGTACGAAAGCTCCAGCGAAGCCGGCGGGTTCAGCGCAAGGCCCGTCACCGCGTCGCCGTCTTCGTCCTTGGCGCTGATCCTGAACACCGGCGAATACAGGTCGTACCCGGCTGGCTTGTTTTTCGCGAACTCCAGCGTCACCCGGGTGCCGGGCGGCAACTGGCCTGCCGTCGTGCCGATGGCTGTGCCGTCTATGACAAGGCGGGCTGTGCCGATATCCAGCACCAGGTCTTCGCCCGCGACCGCGGTGGCGGATTTGCCTTTCGCGTCGGTGCCGTCATCCAGCGTGCAGGCGCCAAGCAGCACCGAAAGGGAACAGGCGAATACGGCAAGGTAACGCATCAGGTATCTCCAGGCTGTCATCATCGGGTGCCAAACGGCGGTCTCGCGCAGAGACCGCAGAGTACGCAGAGAGGGCACAAGATGAAACCGTGGTCGGTCCCTCCCGCCACACTCTGCGCGCGATTGTCGTTTGCCGAAGGTTGGAACGAGCGATAGGGGGGCGGGTTGGATGTGCTCGTGAGCCTTGAAAAACAGCGCACCCGGGGTACGCTTATAGAAGTTACTAGCAAATAGCGTACCGTTTTGAAAGAAATCCCTTGACTTCCTATCCCGATAGCCTCGCGCGCCTTGTGGAGAGCCTCAAGAAGCTCCCAGGAGTAGGCGGAAAAACCGCTGAGCGCCTGGCTTTCCACCTCGTGAACCTCTCCGACGACGAAGCCATGGGCCTCGCCCGCGCCATCCGCGACGTGAAACAAAACCTTACCCACTGCTCGCGCTGCTTCAACCTGACCGAGCACGACCCCTGCCCCGTGTGCAGCGACGCACAGCGCGACCAGTCAGTGGTGTGTGTCGTCGAGACACCCAAGGACCTGATGGCCTTCGAAAAGGCCGCCAGTTTCAAAGGCGTCTACCACTGCCTCAACGGCCACATCGCGCCGCTGGAAGGCATTGAGCCGGAAGACCTCACAATCGGCGCGCTGGTCAAACGCGCGGGCGCCGGCGGCATCAAGGAGATCATCCTCGCCACAAGCCCAGACCTCGAAGGCGAAGGCACAGCCGTATACCTCCGCGACGCGTTAGCCGACGTAGCCAAGCGCAAGCAGATCAAAGTCAGCCGCATAGCCCGAGGAGTGCCAGCCGGCGCCGAAATCGAAAACGTAAGCAGCGCGATTCTGAATGACGCGCTGAGCGGGCGGCAGAGTTTTGATGGAGGAACCCGATAGCAATGGTCAATGGTCAATGGTCAATGGTCAATGAACAGCGGCGCCATCGCGCGTGGTCGTTCCATTGTCCATTGATCATTGATCATTGCTCATTGCCCGGAGGGCTCCAATGAGCGGCCCCTCCATGAGCCTCGACATGCGCGTGGGCACTCGGCTTGAGCAGCGGCCGGTGCTTTCGTTGCAGACCATCCAGTCGCTCAAGCTGT
>CAZNBU010000130.1:0-8459 GCA_964571035.1 uncultured Planctomycetaceae bacterium
TGTCCATCGACGTGGTCGATTTGTCCAGAATTCGCATCACGATCTTTTCGCCGTGTACCACCGGCAGCGTTGAAACACGCATGTCGATCGTGCGGTCGCCCACCTTCAGTTTGCAGCGACCGTCCTGTGGCAGGCGCCGCTCGGCGATGTCGAGGCTGCTGATGATCTTGATGCGCGCGACCACCGACTGGAACAGGCGCTTGGGCGGCGCGGTCACTTCACGCAGCGCGCCGTCGATACGAAAGCGCACCGCCACTTCGCGCTCAAACGGCTCGAAGTGAATGTCCGATGCGCGCTGCTTGACCGCTTCCATGAGCGTTGCGTTGACGTACTTGACCACGGGCGCGTTGCTGGCTGCGTCGATGGCGTCACGGTCGAGGCCCATGTCGGCGTCGTCCATGTCCTCGACGAGCTCGGCGTCGACCGTCTTGAGGTCTTCGCCCATCTGGTCAAGCGAGTACTGCTGCGCGTAATGCTTGTCGATCGCGTCGGCGATGGCCACGCGCGAAGCGATGTACACCTTCACGTTCTTGCCGGTGATCGACTTGATGGTGTCCACCGCGATCACGTCGGCTGGGTTGGCCATGGCGACGTGCAGCATCTCGGTTTCTTCATCAAGCTTGAAGCTGATCAGGTTGAAGCGGCGCGCCTGGCGCTCGGGCACCATCAGCACGGCATCGCCGGGCACCTGCAACTGGTCGTCATTCAGGTCCACCGAGTCCACGCCCAGGTTGATGGCGAGGTACTTGATGAGCTCGTTTTCCTCGACGAGGTTGGTGTCCACCAGTACGCGGCCGAGCTGCTTGCCGGTCTGGCGGTGGATCTTCAGCGCGTGCTCAAGCTGGTCTTCGTCGATGACCTCGGCTTCGAGCAGCAATTCTCCAAGGCGCTTGCGCTGGCCCGGCCGTGAAGCCGGCGGGCGAATGCCGCCCGCGCGGCGCGGCCCGGCGGCCGCCTGGCCGGCGTTTGTGGAAGCGGGATTGCTTGAGACAGGGCTGCCCGTGGTCTGGCCCGCGACCGCGACGCTTTTCACGTAGCGGACGTGGGTAGACTTGCTGCGGGGGTTGCTGGAATTCTGCGGTTCACCCGCCATGCGCTGCCTCTTCCTGCCCCTGCCCGGGTTTACCGGCCTGCGGTGCTACCCGCCGTTACTGGTCCCGTTCTCGGCGGGCTTCTCACCCTCCGTGACGGTCTTTTCGCCGGAGCTCAGCTCGGTCCACAGCTTGCTGTCGGGGTCAACACCGCACTGGTCCCTGGAGCGTTCAAGGCAGGTGCGGGCCTTCGCCCATTCCTTGCGCGCGAGGTGGCACTGAGCCTGCCTTTGAAGGTACTTGCCAAGCTCGTTGCGGTCTACGCCCTTTGCGAGGTTCACCTGGCTGTTCGGGTCGGGCACGGCAAGCAGATCAACGGCGATGTCGGCATGCAGCAGGCCTTCATCGTAGTTGCCCTGGGCCATCAGCGCGCCAGCCATGTTGAAGTGGGCCTGCGGGTTGTACGGGTCAAACTTGATCGTGATCGCCAGCGCCTTCTCAGCTTCTTCTTCATACCCCTGGCGCAGGTAAGCCGCGCCGAGGTGCAGGTTGTAGCGCGCCTGCGCCGCCTTCTCGTCGTCGAAGTCTGCGACCAGCCCGACGGCTTTCTCGTAATGGTCGATCGCTTCAGCCATCATGTGGACGCGGTCGTACAGCAGGCCAAGGTTGAAGTGCCCCATGGCGAAGCGCGGCTCATCGTCCAGCACTTCTTTCCACGCCGTGATGGCTGGGCCCATGTCGTCGTTGTCCTGGGCCGACAGGGCTTCGTTGTACGCGTCGGCGTCGATGGACAGCTCTTCGCCGCCCTGCCGAATCGTTTTGGAAGTGCCGCAGGCTGAGATAAAGCAAGCCAGTGCCAGGCCCCCCAGCACGAAAACAAGCTTCCTGGTCGCGATCACTCCGCCCCCCAATCCTTTGGCGTGGCATGAGCGCCTGTGGCAAACGCCCGGCGATCAGTCCACAACATGCCGCTCCACTCGATTTCGGTCAAGCAACGCGCCCGACCGCAGTCTGATTTGCACCCTATTCTACCGCATGAACCCGAGATACCAAATTGACGCTTGAAACCGCAATCAGTGGCCAGCGTTCGATTTGTGTCGAGTTCGTACAAACGACCCCGTGCAGCCTTACACACCCCTGCCCGCCGCGAGGCGACTCTGGGCACAACCCGATAGCACATGCGGCGCCTGCAACGCTGCCGCGCCGCTGCTTTGTCCATGCCCGTGGGACTACCGGGTCGAATTGTGCGCATGCCCTTTCCGGCGTATGCAGAAGCAGAAGGCTACCCCGCCCGGAGAATGAACGCAAGCCTTTGCGATACAACAAGTTTCGAACATTTTGGGCGGCGCGGGCGAAGTTTCTGCCACAGGGTAATGCGGCGATATCTCAGCGTGTCAGACGGAAATTAACCCGTGACGACCGGCAGGCGGTCACTGCTGCCGATACGGCGGCGGCGCTTGATGGCGGACTCAACCTGGGCCGCAAGTTCCGAGATGCGGAAGCGCTCGCCGAACACGTGCTGCACGCCCAGCACCGCGAACTGGTCGCGTTCCCATTGGCTGACATCGCGCACGAACAGGATCACCGGCACGTTGCAGGTGCCCATCAGCTCAGCCAGCCCGTGGATGCCCGCCGCACCGAAGCGCTCAAAGTCGGCGATAATCACCCGTGGCTCGCGCACGCGGGTCGCCTCAAGCGCCTCGTCCACGGTGCCAAAGACGTCCAGCCGC
This sequence comes from uncultured Planctomycetaceae bacterium, assembly GCA_964571035.1. Taxonomy (GTDB): domain Bacteria; phylum Planctomycetota; class UBA8742; order UBA2392; family UBA2392; genus JADJRK01. The sequence continues at coordinate 2,762 of CAZNBU010000130.1, forward strand.
AGGTGCTGCAGGTCGGCCAGCGGCGCGCGGATGGCCTCGGCCTGTGCCGGCTGGGCAATCAGCATGCCGTAGCGAAGATGAACGTAGGTCCCGCGCACACCGCCCCGACTCAGAAAGTGAGGACCTAGAATTACATTGAATTGCACTAAACGCAACGCCTAATCGCCCAGTTTCGTCTAACCGACTCGCAAGTGCTTCAATTTCAATGGGTTGCGCACGATGCGGAATGTCGCAATTCGGCCGTCCACGACTTCGATTGTGAATACGGAATCCAGGCGGTCACCATCAAACAGCAGCATCCCGGCGGACCCGTTGATCATCGCATGCTCGACGCGTGCGTTCGCGGCACCCTGTTTGGCGACACCCAGGAAGAACGCAGCCACGTTCTTCGCGCCGTGCAGCGGGCGGATAGCGGCAGCGACTTTCCCGCCGCCATCACTCCACAGCACGATGTCTTCCTTTAACAGCGCCAGCAGGCTGTTCAGGTCGCCCTGTGCTACCGCCCCGACAAACCCGTCCAACAGCCGCCGATGCACCTCGGGCGAGGCGTCATAGCGCGGGCGGCCCTCCTGCACGTGCTTGTTGGCCCGGCTGAAAAGCTGGCGGCAGTTGGGTTCGGTGGTCTCGACGATGGCGGCGATTTCGGCGTACTCGTACCCGAACACCTGGCGCAGCAGGAACACCGCGCGCTCCGCGGGCGTCAAGCGCTCCAGCAACGTGAGGAACGCCAGCGAAAGCGACTCCGCCATCTCGCCGCCGTCGGCGGGCGCGTTGACCACCAGCGGCTCCGGCAGCCACGGGCCGACGTACTCCTCGCGCCGGCGTTTCAGCTCGCGCATGCGGTCCAGGCACAGGCGCGTGACAATGCTGGCGAGATACCCGCGCGGGTTTTCTATGCCGGTGCGGTCGTTGCGCTCCCACCGCACCCAGGCGTCCTGCACGATGTCGTCGGCGTCGGCCACCGTGCCGAGCATGCGGTAGGCGATGCTGAACAGGTATCCGCGCAGGTCTTCAAACCCTTGCTGCGGCTGGGATGATGCAGACGGCGCCTTCATCGTACCCTTCACTTTCACAGTCAAACACGCGGTTGAAGCGCGCGCGATAGTTCTCCCAAGCGATGCCGGATGCAAGCTCCACGATGCCGGTTTCGCCAAGCGCGGCGCGCAGCCGGTCAAACAGCTCCCGCGGCGGGTTGGCCGGCGTGCCCGCCATCTCTTCCGCCAGCGCCAGCGTGTCGCGCTCCAGGGTTGTGAACGCGTCGCTGTCTTGCCAGCGCCACAGCTCGCTCAGTTTGTGGACGTCCGTGCCGGACTTGCGGCCCACGGCCACGCCGATGTCCACTCAGAAAGGGCAACCCACAAGCTGCGCCGTGCGCACCTGCGCCAGCGTGAGCAGACCGGGCGGCAGGGCGTTCGCTGCCTGCTGCGCGCGTTCCATGTTGGCGTAGCCCTTGAACACTGCGCGACTTCGCGCGGCGATCTGCGCGGGCAGCGGCACGCGGCCGAGAAAGCGCCGCATGTACCAGAACACCATGCGCTGAAAGAGCCCTTTGGGTTTGCTGCCGGCTAAGCGAGCCATGCTCCACCTCCGTTCAGAAGATGGACGAGCGAGGTGCGCCGGTTGTGACAGCCTGGAAAGAAATCAGTTGCCGGATGCGGTGCGGTAGTCCACCCACCACTTCTTGAGTTCGCGCAGCAGCATCGCGCGCTGACGGTTGTCCAACCCGGCGAACTTGTCCACGGCTTCCGCGTAGCCCTCGCCGACGATGACCGTCTTCTCGCCACGCCACCATTGAAGCCGCAGCACAGCCGCGGCACGCGGGCCTGGGTGCGTTGCGTCCATGGCCCACTTCATCAGGTAGTCGCCGTAGCGCTCGCCGGTAAACGCCGTCTCGCCGTAGCGTACTTCGGCGCGCTCCATCTGCTCCAGCGTCGCGCGGATTGCGCTAACCGATTTCTCGCGCTGGGCGTAAGGCGACGCTGCGACATAGTTGGCGGCATCGATTGCTGGATCTCGCAACCACACAATCTCAAACACCAGGGCAGCCGAGCGTCGCATCCGCAGCGCTTGCTGCTTTACGGTCGGCGGGTCGGCGTCCTTCTCCGGGTCGCCCAGCATCAGGTCGGCGCATGAGCGAAGCAGCAGCGACAACCCGCGCGCGCCAAGCTTGCCGTCCAGAAAGATCACCAGCCGCAGCGTCTCTTCGACCGGGCCGGTCAATGCCGACGCCGACGGGTCCACGCCTTCGCAATACGCCTTCATGTAGCGCCCGTCTTCGAGCAGTTTCTTCAACGCCTCCACCCGCCGGGGGGTCAGCCCCATCTGCGCGGCCTGCGCCGCCACCAGCGGCGTCACCTTCGTGACCACGTCCAGCCCGCCCGCGCGCACCGCGTACTGCCCGCTTTCCAGCGCGCACAGGGCCGCGAGGCACGAGTGCGTGGTGTTCGTGTTCGCCAGCGCGTTCAGCACCACCTGGCACTCGCGCACGCCGTAGCGTGTCAGCTCAGTGCCCAGTTTCTCGGCGGTTTCAGCCGTCATGCCGCTGAGCTCAATTGTCGCGCGGTCTTTCACGCCCGAGTCGGACGACAGCAACCCTTTGATGATCTGCGTCGGGTTCATGTCGTGCGCGCGCGGCGTGGCAGCCGGCGGCGACTGCGCCAGCGGAACTGTGGCGAAAGCGATCAGCGCAGCGATTGCGAGCAGCGATTTCATGGCCACCAGTGTGACAGAAGCGATTTCGTTTCACCAGCACCGTTTGCGCCCGGCACCAACGGGGCGCAGGCATGCTACACTGGCGCGACCGGCTGGGCGCCGGAAGGCATGGATATGAAGAAGGCTGTACCGTTCGCAATCCTGGCGCTGGTCGGCATCGGCATCGGCACTGCCGCGTACTTCGCGTTCTTTCACGAAAAACCGATCGAGTACATTGAGCCGGAAGTCGAGGAGTTGGAGTTTAAGCCAGCCAAGTTTCTGGAAACCTTCGACCTCAACCTCGACGGCGCCGTCAGTTGGGAAGAATTCGATGCCACCTACGGCACGGCCGTGGCCCCCGGCGAAAAAGCGTTCATGCTCAGCAATCCGGGCAAGCCGGCTGCGCCCGCCGAGCTTGCGTTCAAGCGCATGGATTCCAACGGCAACGGCAAGATCGACTCCGAAGACCTGAAGCGGCTGACGCAGCACCTCTGGCGCGACTTCGCGCAAAAGACCGCCGACAAGGGGCTGATCCCGCGCGAGTGGAAAGGGCAGATGCTGGCGCTGAATGCGCAGCGCGCCAAGGCCCTGAGCCAGGAAGATGGTGCGGTCGCGCGCGGCGAGATTCCGTTCGCCGGGCGCTATTTCGAAGGCAAGTACTTCGGCGGATGGTGCGAGGTGACGCGCAAGGACGGCTCGCGCTTCTCCGGGTTCCTGTCGGTCAGCACAGCCGACCCCAAGCCCGACCCCGAAGCACAGGAGAAATCCGGTAAAGAAAAGTTCGTCGCGCGGCAGATGGTGCTGTCGCCGCACCTCCAGGTGCATCGCATTGAGTCATACCACCCCGAAGTCGAAGAGGGTGTGGACGCCGCCGAGCGCATCCACGTGCAGGAGTGGGCCGCGCCCGCTGAAGGCACGATGATCAACGGCCTGCAGTTCCCCACCTGGGGCCGGGTTTTCCGGGGCGGCGCGAACTCATTCGACTACGAGGGGTTTATCCGCCACGAAAAGGGCCGCCTGCTGGTCGCGCAACCGGAGCCACGGCTGACCATGGTGCCCGCCGACGGCAGCGTCGAGAAAAATCCGCAGGCCGCGTACCCGCAGTACATCGCGGCGCTGCGCAGTATCAAGTTCGACGATGTCGAAGCGAACCTCAAGCTCGCGCGCCAGTGTCGCGAGTGGGGCCTGCCGCTTGAGGCGCTGAACCTGTACATGCGCGTGCTGATCTTCAGCCCCTCCAACACCGAGGCGCTGGAGTACTGGGGCATCGAGGTCAAGGACGACAAGTTCACGCCACGAAAGTGATGAATGCGGGTTTTGGGTTTTCAGTGTTGGGTTCCAGGTACGACGATACGCTATCCCCAAAACCCAGAACCCAAAACCCAAAACCTGACACCATGGAACCCATCACCGTCACCGAGCTGTCGCAGCAGATCAAGCGCTCGCTGGAAGCGCCGTTCCAGAACGTCGCAGTCACCGGCGAGCTGGGCAACTACCGCGGCCCGCACCACTCCGGACACGTCTACTGCAACCTCAAGGATGCCGGCGCGCAGATCCGGCTGATCATCTGGCGCGGCACGTTTGAGCGCCTTCGTTTCAACCTGGCGGACGGCCTGGAAGTCACCATCGTCGGCAAGCTCGACGTCTATGTCCGCCGCGGTGAATACTCACTGGTCGCCACCAGCGTCGAGCCCAAGGGTGTCGGCAGCCTGCAACTCGCGTTTCAGCAGATGTATGAGCGGCTCGACGCCGAGGGGTTGTTCGGCGACGACCACAAGATCGCCCTGCCCGAGTACCCGCGCCGAGTAGCCGTCATCACCTCGCCCACCGGCGCCGCCATCCGCGACATCATCACCACCGCCCAGCGCCGCAACCGGCTTGTGGAACTGTTCGTCTACCCGGTGAAAGTGCAGGGCGACGGCGCAGCCGAAAGCATCGCCCGCGCCATCCGCCGCATTAACGCGGTGAATGACGCCTACGACATCGACGTGATCATCGTGGGGCGCGGCGGCGGCAGCCTCGAAGACCTGTGGGCGTTCAACGAGGAGCCGGTTGCCCGCGCCATCTACGACAGCGAGATCCCGATTGTCAGCGCCGTCGGCCACGAGGTGGACACCACCATCGCCGACCTCGTAGCCGACCTGCGCGCCCCCACACCAACCGCCGCCGCCGAGATGGTGGTGCCGGAGCTCGCCGCCATGGCGGAGATCGCGCAGGAGTTCCAGTTGCGCCTCACGCGCGGGTTGCGGCACACCACGGAAATCTGGAAAGAACGGCTGGGCAACATGCGCGCAAGGCTGCTCGCGCAAGGCCCCCTGAACCAGCTAAGGCGCGAGCAGCAACGCCTCGACTACCTGTGGGAAGGCCTGCAAGGAAGCATGAAGCACAGAATGGCCAGCGCACGCGAACGCACCGAAACGTTGGGGTTGCGTCTGAACGCGCTAAGCCCGCTGGCTGTGCTGCAAAGGGGCTACAGCATCACACGCACAGAAACCGGCGAAGTGATAAAGGAAGCAGCGCAAGCAAAGAAGGGCGACACAATCGTAAGCAAGCTCGCAAAGGGGGAAGTTCGAAGCCAGGTAACCGACGCAAAAGCATAGCCCTCTCCGTAGTTGGAGAGGGAGTACCAAGCAGTTGCCTGCGAAGCAGGCAAACAACTGTTAGCCCCCCGGCGTAAGCCGGGGGTAGCCGGCCCAAAAAAACCGGAGCCGCGGAGCGGCGACACAAATGGCCCACACCTACACACGCCTGCTCGTCCATCTCGTGTTCGCCACCAAAGACCGCGCCGCCATCATCACGACCGATGTCAAACCAAAGCTCGAAGGCTACATGGTGGGCGTTCTCAGCAACCTTGACGTACACCTCCATCGCCTCAACAGCGTCGCAGACCACACCCACCTGCTGATCGACCTTCCCGCGCGGCTGGCGCTCGCGGACGTCGTCAACAAGCTCAAGGCAAATTCGTCGCGCCACATGAACGAGACACTGCGCGACAGCAAGTTCGGGT
>CAZNBU010000131.1:0-6409 GCA_964571035.1 uncultured Planctomycetaceae bacterium
TGCTCACCGATCCCGAGGAGGCCGCCGACTTCGTCAAGAAGACCAGGGTCGACGCCCTGGCCATCGCCATCGGCACCAGCCATGGCGCGTACAAGTTCACCCGCCCGCCCACGGGCGACATCCTGGCCATCGGCCGCATCAAGGAGATCCATGCGCGCATCCCCAACACCCACTTGGTGATGCACGGCTCGAGCTCGGTGCCGCAGGAGTGGCTGAAGATCATCAACAGCTACGGCGGCGCCATGGGCGAGACCTACGGCGTGCCGGTGGAAGAGATCGTGGAAGGCATCAGGCACGGCGTGCGCAAGGTCAACATCGACACCGACCTGCGCATGGCCTCCACCGGCGCCATGCGCAAGACCATGGCCGAGAGTCCCAAGGAGTTCGACCCGCGCAAGTTCTTCAGCGCGACCATCAAGGCGATGAAGGAGATCCACGCCCCGTACTTCCTGCAGCGGGTCAACGATCTCTACGACATCCAGAAACGCCTGCTGCGCAATCTGCTGGGCCAGCACGCACACAGCCTGGAGAAGCTGGACCGCAAAGTCATCGTGATCGCGCACGACCTCACGCCCAGCCAGACGGCGACGCTTAACAAGAAAATGGTCGCGGGGTTCGTCACGGATGTAGGCGGCGCGACAAGCCACACGGCGATCCTGGCCAACGCGCTCGGCATCCCGGCTGTGGTCGGGTTGGGCACGATCACCAGCGACGTGAGCGGCGGCGACGTGGTGATTGTGGACGGCAAGTCGGGCCGCGTGATCGTCAACCCCGACGACGGCACGCGCGCGAAGTACGAAGCGCGCGGGCAAGGCTACCTGGATCGCGAAAAGCGGCTTGCCGATTTGGCGGCCAAAGCCGCGCGCACGACCAGCGACGGCGTGCCGGTCAACCTGTACGCGAACATTGAGTGGGACAACGAAATCGAGCAGGCGCTGCGCTACGGGGCCGATGGCGTCGGGCTTTTCCGTACCGAGTTCATCTACAGCATGTTCGGCGCGCACCCGACCGAGGAGCAGCACTACGAAGTCTACCGCCGCGCGCACACCATGCTGGAAGGGCGCACGCTCACGCTGCGCACGATGGACTTCGGCGCCGACAAGTTCGCGACCGAAGTCGGGCTTGAGCACGAGGACAACCCGTTTCTCGGTTGCCGCAGCATTCGCCTGAGCCTGCGCGAGCCGCACCTACTGATCACGCAGGTGCGCGCGGCGCTGCGGGCTGCGCTGTTGGGCCCAACGCGCATCATGCTGCCGATGGTCGGCAGCGTGGAGGAGTACCGCGCGGGCCGCCAGCTGGTGAAGAACACGATTGAAGACCTCAAGCGCGAAGGGGTAGCGCACCGTGACGACGTGCCGCTGGGCATGATGGTGGAAGTCCCCAGCGCCGCGCTGAGCATTGAGCATTTCATCAAGGAGTGCGACTTCTTCAGTATCGGTACCAACGACCTCGTGCAGTACACACTGGCCGTGGACCGCAACAACCAGTACGTCGCCAACCTGTTCAAGCACACCAATCCCGCTGTGCTCAAGCTGATCAGCCAGGTGATCAAGACCTGCACCGAAGGCGGCAAGCCGGTAAGCGTGTGTGGCGAGATGGCGGGCGAGGCGCGCTACGCGATTCTGCTGCTCGGCATGGGCCTGCGCGACTTCAGTGTGGGCCCGACCGGATTGCCGGAATTACGCACACTGCTCTCGCGCGTTACATCGGCGGAAGCTTGCGAGCTTTCCAGGAAAGCACTTGAACTGAGTGACGCGGACGAAATCGCCCGAATGCTGGACGCGGAAGCAGAACGCCTGCTGCCGGCGGAGGAGTTCGGGTACTAGGGCTGCAACAACAGCCGTGTTGAGACATCACGACCAACGACGCAGGAGACGAAAGAATGAATCACCGATTGCTGATCCCCGTGCTGCTGTTTGTGTTCTCTACGGTCGTGTTCGCACAACAGCCGCCAGCGAACGGTGAATCGCTTCCCACACTGCCTTCTGCGCCTTACGCCAGAGAAGACGTTGCCGCGCTGGAGGCGCACCTCAAGGACACGCAGGCCAAGCGTGACGCCACCGCCAAGCAATTGGCGGAAGCGCGCACAGCCGCGGCCGAAGAAGGCATAGCACCCGAAGAAAAGACGCGCCGTGACGCCGAGGTCGCAAGGCTGGAGGGCGCGGTTTCAGCGCTCGAGCAGCGGATCACGGAGCTGGAGGAGGGCCTTCGCCAGGCCCGGGTCGGCCCCTCCCGCGCGCGCCTTGATGCACGAAGGGAGTACGACCGCCTGGGGACGCTGGCGGAGCGCGTGGCAGCCGAATTGACGTTCGGCGAGAAGGAAAGCGGCAAAGTAGAGGGGACACACGCCAAAGCCATCCGCGAAGCAGAGGAAGAACTGGCACGAATCGCGCAGCTTTCAAAGCAGTCCGAAGCGGCTGATTTTCAGAACTCGAAGTTGTACGAGTTGCTTTCGGACCTTGAAAAGCTCGACCGCGACATCCGGTGGGCGGACAACCGGCTTGAGCTTGCGATTGACGAGTACGAGCACCTCGCCAAGGAGGTGTTTCCTGCATACGTGCGCTACGAGGAACGCGCCTTCGAGGGTATGCAGGCGGCCCGGAAAGCCCGCGATGAACTGTTGAAGCAATTTGCCGGCACCCCGGCGGCCGAGCTGGACTTGAACGGCAAACCGCGCTCCTCGGAGAAGCTGGGCGAGTTCGTCTCCGACATCGATTCCAAACTACAGGGCGCGCGCCGCAAGGTCCGCTGGCTTGAAGGACGGTTGAAAGAGGTGCAGCAGGAGATTGACGCCCGCGAGGACCACAAGGATCGCCTTGAAATGGAAGCGGAGCGCCTGAAGGAAGTCGTCTCCGCGTCCAACGCCAAACCGAAGGAAGCCGCCACCGAGGAAGAAGGCGCGACCAACGGGGAGAAGGCTGAGTACCAGAAGCTGGGCGACACCATCGACAATCTGGAGCAGGAAGTGGTCGACGCCGGCCGACAGATCGAGTCGCTGAAGCAGGAGCGGGTGGCGCTCAACAAGGTCGTGGAAACAAAGCGCGGCACGGAGACGCTGGTGGAGGCCGAAAGCCGGAAGTCGGAAGAAAAGCTGGCGGAGCTGTTGGCCAGGTACACCGCGGCAGAGGACGCAAGCAAGGAGGAGAAAGACAAGGTCAAGGCCGCGTCGCTCTATAAGCCTGAGCTCAAGATCTTCACGATGGAAGAGGAACTCAAGGCGCAGAACGAACGCCTCAGCGCCGCCAAGCGGGACACACGGCAGGCGCAGACGCAGGTCGAAATCCTGGATCGCCGCGTAGAACGACTGACCTCGCGCATCGCCCAGATCGAAAACGAGGAGCTGCCGACGCTGCGTGACGAATACTACCGCGCGATCGGTGAGACGATCGGCATCCGGGCCGCGAAGGTGGTGGCTGTGTTTTTTGCTGCCTGGCTGCTGGTGCTGCTGACGCGCGTTGTCGGCACGCCGCTGATCGAGCGCATTGTGAAGCGTGCGGACAAGAAGAAGGGGTTCAGCGCCGACGAGCAGCAGCGGGCGCGCACGCTCATGACGGTGTTCATGACGACGGCCCGTGTGGTGGTGTACATCACGGCGATCATGTTCGCGATTGCGCAGTTCGACGTGGACTACGGGCCGCTGCTGGTTGCGGCTGGCGGTGTGTCGCTGGCGGTCGGTTTCGGCGCGCAGAGCCTGGTGAAGGACTTCTTTTCAGGGTTCTTCATCCTGCTGGAGGGCCAGTTCAGCATCGGAGATGTGGTTGAGATCAACGGCAAGACCGGCACGGTCGAGAACCTGAACCTGCGAACCACCGTGCTGCGCAGCCTGAACGGCGACGTGCACGTGATTCCGAACGGCGAAATCGCCGTAACGACGAACCAGACCAAGCTGTGGTCGCGCATGGTGCTCGACATCGGCGTGGCCTACGAAGAGAACACGGACGAGATTTCCGGCATCATGGAAGCTGTCGCCAAGGAGATGCGCGACGATGAGGTGTGGGGCAAGAAGGTGCTCGAGTACGCGCTGATGGGCGTGAACGAACTCGGCGACAGCGCGGTCGTCGTTCGCATCCTGCTCAAGACGCGCGCCGGCGAGCAGTGGGGCGCCGGGCGCGAGTACCGCCGCCGCCTCAAGCTGAAGTTCGACGAGCTGGGTGTCGAGATTCCGTGGCCGCAGCGGGTGGTCAGCTACAAGGCGTTTGGCAAGGACGAAGCGAAGGAACGCGACCAGGAGACGCGCAAGAAGAAGGCCAAGATCCTGCGCTATGTCCGCAAGAGTCGCGGCGAGATGACCGAGGAAGAAGCCGCCCTCGCCACCATGTCCATCGAGGAGCGCGACCGCGCCGAGACACTCGCCAAGCGCGAAGTCGAGCTGGCCAAGGAGAAGGGTGAAGAAGAGGAAAAGCCGGCAGAGAAGCCCGCGGAAGAACTGAAGCAGGAAGCAAAGGCGGCAGACGAAGAGATGAGCGACGCGGAGCGCCTGGCCAAAAAGATGGCCGCCGAGCAGGTGGAAAAGGAAAAGGCCGAGGCGCCCAAGGATGAGGAGAAGGCCGAGAACAAGGACGACAAACCCGAGGATGAAAAGAAGAAGCCCGAGTGATTTCGATGACCTTGACCTGTACCGAAGGCACGACGTTCTTTGGAAGCGCCTCGATTCGTCCGGCGGTGACGGCGGCTTCATTGAGCGGTTGGACAGCGGGTACAAGTTGATTGGGGCAGCTGTGTTCGAGGAAGACGGAATCCGTCAAACCGTTCAGTACACGATCCGGTGCACGAACGACTGGCGAACTGCGAGTTGCCAGGTGGCGTACGAGACGACCGATCGAAAGATCGAACTAGACATCCATGCCAATGATGGCCGGTGGTCTCTCAACTCGGAACCCGTCGCGGCCGTCGCAGGCAGCGTCGATATCGACCTCGCGTTTTCGCCGATGACAAACCTGCTTCCGATCCGCCGCCTCGGGCTAAAGGTCGGCGAGTCGGCGACGATCACGGTGGCTTGGCTGCGCTTCCCCGATTTCGACCTGCACCCGCTGCAACAAACCTACACGCGTTTAGCCAATCGCGCCTTTCGCTTCGAAACCCTGGAAGGCACTTTTTCCCGTGACCTGACGGTCGATGAGTTCGGCGCGATAGTCCACTATCCGGGCCTCTGGGGAGCGCCCGGCCAATCCTGATTCACGGGCCATTGATCATTGAGCATTGATCATTGATCATTGAGGGCATGAACCGGCCCCGCATCAACGAAGCATCCATCACCGACTTCATCGTCGAGCGCAACCGCGAGCATTTCAAGGAAGTCGCCTGGGAAGGCAGCTACCTTGAGTACCTCGACCTCGTCTGCGCCGAGCCCTACAAGCACACCCGCACCACTTACCAGCTCACGTTCGACATGATCCAGCATTTTGGATCAGACGCGTTCGAGGATTCCGGCGAGCAGGTGCGGCGTTTCCGACTGTTCGACGACCCGTTCCAGCAGGGCCGCAACGCGATCTACGGCCTTGAGCGCACCATCAGCAAGCTGGTTAAATACATCCGCGCCGGCGCGCGCGAAGAAGGCAAGGAGCGCATCTTTGTGCTGCACGGCCCGGTCGGCACAGCCAAGACCAGCATCATCGACCTGATCGGCCGCGGCATGGAGGCGTACACCGCGACAGAAGACGGGGCCGTCTACTCGTTTGCGTGGCGCTTCGGCAAGGACTTCCACAACACCGAAGGCGGCGGCCTGGGGTTCGGCAGCAGCAACAAGCCGGATGTGGCCGGCGTGCACGACCCGGTGGCGATCCTGCCAAGCCAGATGCGCGAGCACCCGCTGTTCCTGATCCCGAAGGGCGCGCGGCGGGACCTGCTGGAAAAACTGTTCCGGCAGAACAAGCTGGATGATCGCTACCCCATTCCGCACAAGGTGCTGGAAGGCGACCTCGACTTCAATTCGCGCCAGATCTACGAGTTCCTGATGCGCCGCTACAAGGGCGACTGGATGCGCGTGATGGACCATGTGCAGGTGCGCCGCATCCAGTTCAGTGAAAGCGGCGGCGTCGGCATCGCGAAGATTCCGCCCGAAGGCAACGTCGAAACCGCCAGCACGCCCGTCACGATCGACGAGAACTACAAGTACATCGCGAACCTGGTCGGCAGCGTCAACCTCGTGCGCTACCACGGCAAGTACGTGCGCGGCAACCGCGGCCTGATGCACTACAGCGACATTTTCAAAAAGCCGAGCAACTACCTGCAACACCTGCTCAGCGCCGTCGAAGAGCACAAGATGGATTTCGGCGAGGTCGGGTGCGACATCGACGTGATGATCCTCGGCACCACGAACCTCGCCGAGTACCAGGCGCTGCGCAGCGACCCACTGTCGAAAGCGCTGCGGTCGCGCATGCGCAAGATCGACGTGCCGTACCTGCTGAAC
>CAZNBU010000131.1:6419-7090 GCA_964571035.1 uncultured Planctomycetaceae bacterium
AAGATCTACAACCGCGGCCTGCGCCAGGCCAAGCGCTATCACCGGATTGCGCCGCACGCGACCGAGCTGGCTGCAAGCTGGGCGGTGATGACGCGGCTTGAAAAGTCCGACCTGCCCAACGAAGCCGATCTGCCGGAGGAAGCGCGGTCGGTGCTCGCCAAGCTGACGCCGCTCGCGAAAGTGTTGCTGTTCGCGGGCGAGTACCCGCCGTCGCTGACCAACCGCGAGCGCCAGGCGCTCTCGCGCGAGGTGCGCAAACGGCTGCGCAACGAGTTCCCGCATGAGGGGATGGACGGGATTCCGACGCGCATCCTGCAGAACGTGTTCGCCGACATCTGCGAAGACGACGCGACGGACTGCATTACCCCGTTCGCCGTGTTCAAGCTGCTGGAAAAGGTGGTGGACCAGGGGCCGGTGAATTACGACTTTCTGGCGCGCCAGCGCGACGACGGGTACCACGACTTCCGCAACTTCACGCAGATTCTGCGGCAGCGCTACGACGAGATCATCGCCAGCGAGGTTGAAAACAGCATCGTCAACGTGGACCCGGGCGACATCGAAAAGCGCATCCGCCACTACCTGCGCCACGTCACCGCGCACAACCGCAAGGAGAAGCTGAAGAACGAGGTGACGGGCAAGGACGTCGATCCCGACGAGAACATGATGCGCGG
>CAZNBU010000131.1:7100-8456 GCA_964571035.1 uncultured Planctomycetaceae bacterium
GCGGCCGCCAAGCCTGTCACGCCGCATTTGCCCGAAACGCTGATGAACGTCGAGGATTCCGAGCGCGAGTTCTTCCGCTTCAAAATGGTGTCGCGCCTGACCAACGCCATGACAAGCGGCACCCGCAAGATCACCCCCGCCGCCGAGCAGGGGATCGACCTGCAGGATGTCTACCAGGACGTGTTCAAGGAGATGCACCGCAGCCTGTACCGTGAAATGCGCGACCAGGTCAACTGGTCCAGCGTCAAGCGTCACCTGGAAAAGTGCAAGTCACGCGACGAGTTGAACAAACACCTGCAAGGCGAGGCTGAAAGCGTGCGCAACTCGGTGGCGACGCTGATGGACAACATGGACCGCACCTACGGGTACTGCTACGAATGCGCCAAGCCGATCATCCTGTACTTCATTGACAAGCGCCTTGGGTAGCCCGCTAAACAGGAATGCCGATGGCGCAGCGCCCCAAGCAGGCTGATCAATCCACGGATCCATTCGGTGACGTGGACGCCAAGAGCGTCACCGAGATCGAGATGGACGAGAAGGTGCGGCTTGAGCGTGAGCCGCTGCCGGCTGCCGCCCGCCTGACCGACCTGCCGCTGAAGTGGGTGCTGATTGCGCTGATTGTGTGCATCGGCATCGGCGAGCTGGCCCAGCGTGTTGAGCGCAAGCACCTAATCAACAAAGCCGAAGACACCAACCTGATCACCAGGGAAGAAGCCGAAGCCGCCCGCAAGGGCGACGAGCTGTACGACGACCGCAAGCGCATTCGCGACCGCATGCTGGAAGTGCGCGAAAGACAGCGGCGCTTTCGCGAGGACACGGACCGGCTACGACGGGATAACCCCCTCGAAAGGCCGGTGCCCGATGCGGTACCGGACGACACCGGCGAGACGCCTGAACCCGCGGCGGATGAAGACGAGCCGACGATCCCGCTGACACTGGAAGCCGTGCGCGCAGAGATCGCGCGCGTCGCGGGCGACAACTACGAAGAGTACCGCCGCTTTGCCACGCTGGTGGCGCTGCTGATCGGCGGGTTCGGGCTGATCCTGATGGCGGTGCTTGTCCGGCTTCTGGCTGCGGTGCTGGTCGGTGGTGTGGTCGGTGGCGTCGCGTTCTTTCTGCAGTTGGACCCGTGGATCATCGCGGTAAGCGGCGGCGCGGGCGCGCTGATCGGCGCCGCGCTCGCGCCAAGGCTGCTGCTCGCGAACATGTTGGTCAACGTGACACTGGCCGGCACGATTCTCGGCGGCACGCTGCTCGGCGGCGGCGTCTACCTCGCAACATCTAACGAACTCTATTCAATCTTCGGCCTAGGCGGTGGCGTGGTGCTGGGCGCAATCATAGGGTTCAAGTACTCGC
>CAZNBU010000132.1:0-8423 GCA_964571035.1 uncultured Planctomycetaceae bacterium
CCCTGCGGCGCGGGCAAGACGATCGTGGCAATGGCGGCGATGTCGCTGGTCAAGGCACACACGCTGATCCTTTCCGCAAACGTGGTGGCTGTGCACCAGTGGATTCGCGAGCTGCTGGACAAGACCACATTGCAGGAGCACGAGATCGCCGAGTACACCGGCGACCGCAAAAACATCGCGCCGGTCACGGTCGCGACCTACCAGATCGTCACCTACCGCAAGCGCAAGAGCGACGAGTTTCCGCACTTCGACATCTTCAACAAGGGCGACTGGGGCCTGATCATTTACGACGAGGTGCATCTGCTGCCCGCGCCGGTGTTCCGCGCGACTGCGGAGATTCAGTCGCGCCGCCGCCTGGGCCTGACCGCCACGCTGGTCCGCGAAGACGGCCACGAGGAAGACGTGTTCAGCCTTGTCGGCCCCAAGCGCTACGACGTGCCGTGGCGCGAGCTGGAAAAGCAGGGGTGGATCGCGCAAGCCGACTGCACCGAGGTGCGGGTTGACCTGCCGTCGCCCCAGCGCATGCCGTACGCGCTGGCTGGCCAGCGCGACCAGTACCGCATTGCGGCAGAAAACCCGGTGAAGCTGGATGTGACCGAGGCGATCCTGAAGCTGCACGCCAATGACCGCGTGCTGGTGATCGCGCAGTATCTGGATCAGTTGCACGAGCTTGCGGACCGCTTCAACCTGCCGCTGATCGAGGGCAAGACGCCGTCGAAGCAGCGCGAAGAGCTGTACGCAAAGTTCCGCAGTGGCGAGACGAAGGCGCTGGCTGTCAGCAAGGTCGGCAACTTTTCGGTCGACCTGCCGGACGCCAACGTGATGATCCAGCTTTCCGGCACGTTCGGCAGCCGCCAGGAAGAGGCGCAGCGGCTTGGCCGCATCCTGCGCCCCAAGGAAGGGCAGCTCGCGCACTTCTACACGCTGGTGACACGCGAAACGCGCGACCAGGAGTTCGGCGCCAATCGCCAGCTCTTTCTCGTTGAGCAGGGTTACCGCTACCGCATTGTCGAAGGCGCGGAGATGCTCGACGGGCGGTTCAAGCCCGCCACCTTGCAGCCCGCCGAGTCGGAGGTGGCGCCATGAAGTTCCACCTGCATGTCGGCGTCGTCGAGTGTGAAGACGCCGACACACTTGAGCAGGCGCTGGCAGCCGCAGGCCTCACCGGCAAGGTGCTCGCGCGCCCCGCCGCCAACGTGGCTGTGCTGGAAAAGGATGACGCCGGCAGTCTGGTTGTGTCGCTGAACGAGCGCGGCCTGCACCCCAAGGTGATGCGATGAATCCCACCGCGTCCAACCTTGCGCGCGGGTATGCCGCCGGCGAGCTTGATCTGCTCGCGGTGATGGAAACCGTGATCGCGCGCCATCCGCGCGTGCTGAAGAACGGGTTGCCCAACCTCGCGTTCTTTCGTGCGGCAAACGGCGCATTGGCGCAGCCGGACGACGAAGCCAGCGGCGTCGGTTTCAGCCAGGTGGAGTTCTGGATCGCGCTCGCGCGCCAGCTTGGGCTCGTGCATGACCACAACAGCAAGCTCGAATCCACAACCGAGGCGGACCGCTTCTTTGCGCTGCCGTTGACCGAGCGCCGCGACCGCCTGCGGGAAGCGTGGGTGAACGCGCACGACTTCAATGAGTTCGCTGTCACGCCAACCCTGGAGCTGCCGGGGCTCCGCAAGGAGCGCACGGTCGATGTCGGCAGCGACGTGCCCGGCGCCTCGACGCTCATGCACGCACGGCGCGCCGTGATTGAGCAGACCGCCGCGATCAAGCAGGAGATCAGTCTTGCGGCGTTCATCCAGCAGGTGCGCGACGCCGACGTGAACCTCTTCATTAACCACGACGAAGACGGCACCTGGCGCAACGTCTACTACCGCGGCATTCGCGAGCGCGGCGCGCGCGAAGACTTCGAACGCCCGGGCAACTGGGAGCATGTCGAGGGTGCGGTCATCGCCATGATGTGCGACCTGCCGCTGTCACGGCTTGGGTGGATTGAGTTCGATCCCCGCGCGCAGACGCTGCGGCCGTGCGCGGACGATGCCGACGCGCCCGCGTTTGAGATTGTCGTGCAGCCGAACTTCGAAATCGTCGCGCTCGGCGACCGGCCCGATCCTGCAACGCTGTGGAAGCTGGCGCGCTTCACCACACCGCAGCCGGAAGGCCGCGTGCGCAAGTATCTGCTTGAGCGCAAACCGTTCGCCGACGCGCTTGGTCGCGGGGCGAGCGCGTCTGAGCTGACAGCGCTGCTGGCGGGACTGTCGCGCTCGCCGCTGCCGCAGAACGTGCAGTTTTCGCTGAAGGACTGGGGTGCGCTATCGGAACGCATCAAGATCTGGCCGGACGCGCTGTTCATTGAAGCGGAAGGCGCAGAAGACCTGGGCAAGCTGCTGCCGGTGGGGTTGAAAGACGATCTCGGGACGGAACAGGTCGGCGGCGCGCACTATGTGTCCGTCGCACCGGACCCAGCCAAGCTGCGCAAGGTGATGCCGCCAAGGCGCACCGCATTGGATTACTCGCGCCGCCTGCCACCGGTGATTGAGCCGGGCGAGGGCGCGGCACTGCGAGCGCCACGCGAAGACCTGCACCTGCGCGCGCGCCAGCTTCTGTCGCTGGTAAGCCGCAGCCTCGGCACAGACATCTACGAACTCGACGAAGATACAGTGCGCGAATCCGCGGGCGAGTTGGGCGCTGAGGAACTGCTGCGGCGAGTGCGTGAAGGGTTGAGTCGGCCGCTGTCGCCAACGGTCGCGCTCGCGCTGCGCACCTGGAGCGGCGAGTTTGAGCCGCCGGTCGCCGGCATGCAGGAGATGCTGCTGGCGGACAACCCCGAGCAAGCCGACCTGATTGAGGAACTTCCCGAGGTGCACGCCTGGATTGAAAAGAAGCTTTCGCGTGGCGTGTTTCTGCTTCGACCGGGCGGCAGCGAGCGGGTGCGCGAAGCTTTGAAGAAGGTGGGTCTCGAAGCAACCGAGCGGAGGCGTAAATGAAGACGCTTGCGCTGGGTGCCTGCGCCGTGCTGATGGCGCTCGCTGGGTGCGCCATCGCGCCCGAGCCGGAGATGCCCGAGGGTGTGGTTGATCCCAAGATCGAGCTCGTCGAGCGCATCAAGGACACCCCCACCGACCTTGACGCTCACGCCGACCTGCTGCGCCTGCAGATTCGCGACGGCGACCGCGAGGGCGCGGAAGCCACCTATTTTCACGTGCTCAAGCACAACGGCATGGACTACCGCGCCCACCTGCTGGCTGCGCAGTATCACCGCTGGCAGTTGGATCTGCTGAGCGCCGAGGGTTCGCTGCTCACCGCGCGTGACATGGCGCCCGAGAAGCTTGAGCCGCGCGTGGCGCTTGCGGAGCTCTACCGCGAAGCCTTTCTTGAGAAAGAAGAGCTTGAACAACGGCGACTTGCGACGGAACTGGCTGATCCCGCATACCGCGACGAGTTTCTTTTGGATCAGGCCTACGCCTGTGAGCGCATGCGACAGAACGAGCGCGCCGTTGAGCTTGCCACGGGCCTTGCGAACAACGCTGCTACCCGAGCCGACGTGCGCAGTCTTGCGTACACCCTTATCAGCAAGACGGCGCTGCGAGCGGGGAACGAACCCGCGAGCGTCGAGGCGATGATTGCCGCCCACAACCTCGCGCCGACACAGGACAGCCTGGTGCGACGCGCAGCCCGCATGGCCGCAGTCGTCAAAGACCGCAAGGCGTTGATCCAGTTGTTTGACAACGTGCTGGAGACGCGAGACACCGCGGAGGCGCGCTGGGCGGCGCTTTTCGGCAAGTGGACCATCGCGGTTCTGGACGCGCTGGCGGCTGGAAAAGACCCGCTGGCCGGCGCGGCTGACGATTTCTATCAACGCATGGACATTGTCGCGCCCGGCCACCCGAACACTGCCAGCCGGCACTTCCAGTTGCTGGCACTCGATCCGCGCAAGTCGATCGAGATGGAAGAGGAGCGGAAGAAACTTGCGGAGTCCGAGTTCGGCGTCCCGCCCGTGCTGACCTCCGCCGCTTCACTGGTGCAATTGTGGCGCGCGGAGGATGCCCTGATCGTCGGCGCGCCGCAGGTGGCGCTCGCGGAGCTTGAGCAGCTTGCGGTTAGCGAGCCCGAGCTGGACGGCCTGCGGATGATGCAGATTCACTCGCTGTTCGCCGCGCGCGACTACGACCGCTGCATGGAAGCAATCGTCGCCATGCAGTCTGAACTCGACGAGCCTCAGCAGGTCCTTGAGGGCATGCGCTGGATGATCCTGCTGTGGCAGGGCGAAGCCAAGAGCGTGCTCAAGGAAGTCGAAGCCAAGGGCGAGCCTACCAATGCAACGATCTGGTTTGACGCCGTCGCAAAGTTTCACGTGTATCGCGGCGCCGCAAACGCGCCGCGCGAAGGGTAATCGCTACGGGTTGCGCGCCTGCTCGCGCGCCCACTTGTCCGCCAAGAGCACGGCTTCGAGATCAGGCTCCGACGCGTTGTCGTGGGCGTCGCAAACGCGCTTGACGGTGTTGTAGATGTCGAGATAGCGGATCTCGCCCTTAAGGAACCGATCCACGGCGACCTCGTTGGCTGCATTGAACACGGCGCCCAGGGTGCCGCCTGCCTCCGCGACCTCGAAACCGAGCTTGAGCGCCGGAAAGCGCTCGTAGTCCACGGGCTCAAACGTCAGATTCGCCATGCGTTCCCACCCGATGCTTTCAACGGGCTGCGGGATGCGCGCGGGATAACTCAGCGCGAACTGGATCGGGATCTTCATGTCGGTCGGGCCCAGGTGCGCCATGATGCTTGCGTCCACGAACTCGACCATGCTGTGGATGATGCTCTGCGGGTGAATCACCGCGTCAAGCTTCGCGCGCGGCACGTCGAACAGCCACTTCGCCTCGATCACTTCCAGCGCCTTATTGAACAGTGTGCTGCTATCGATGGTAATCTTGGGCCCCATCTGCCAAGTGGGATGTTTTAAAGCCTGCTCGACGGTGACCTGCTGCAACTCCCTGAGTGGCGTGGCCCGGAACGGCCCACCGCTCGCCGTCAGGATGATGCGCTTGATTTCCTCGCGACGCTCGCCGCGCAGGCACTGAAAAATGGCGCTGTGCTCGGAATCAACGGGGATCAGTTCAGCCCCGCTCTGCTTGCAGATGCGGGTCAGGATCGGCCCGGTCATCACCAGTGACTCTTTGTTTGCCAGCGCAATGCGCTTGCCGCGTTTGGCGGACTCCAGCACTGCCGGCAACCCGGCTGCGCCGGTGACTGCCGCGAGCAGGACGTCGTAGTCCATCTCGCGCGCCATGCGCGTCATTTCTTCAGCGCCGTCGAAGCGCCACTCGGTGGTGACGCCGTGGTCGTCCAGCTCGCCGACAATGTCGCGAGCTTCTTCGCCGGCGTTGGGGTCGCAGACGGCTGCCACTTCAGGGTTGAACTCGCTGACCGCGGCGATCAGTTGGGTGTAGCGCTTGCCGCAGGAGACCCCCACCAGCGCAAAGCGGTGCGCGTGTCGCCGGACAACGTCCAGTGTGCTGGCGCCGATGCTCCCAGAGGCGCCCAGCAAGAGAATGCGGGTTTTTGACGCCATTGGCCCAGTCCCGGCGTGCTACCGCTGCTCAATCGGCACGAACGCTTTGTCCACGTCGCCGATGTAATTGGCCTTCGGTCGGATGAGCTTGTTGTTCGCCTGCTGCTCGATTACGTGCGCGCACCACCCCGCCACGCGGCTTACGGCGAAGATCGGCGTGAACACCTCGGGCGGCAGGTCCATCATGTAGTAGGTGCTGGCGCTGTAAAAATCGACGTTGGGGTACAGCGGCTTCTCACGCGACTTCATGATCTGCTCGATCTGGTCCGACATCTCGTACCACTTGCTGTTCGCGCGCTCCTCGCCCGTGCGCTTGCTGAACTTCTTCAACACCACGGCACGCGGGTCCAGCACCTTGTAGACGCGGTGGCCGAAACCCATCAGGCGGAACGACTTGTCCTGCATCTTCTTTTCAAGCCACGGCTTGATGTTCTCGGGCTCGCCGATCTCGTTCAGCGTCTTGATCACGCCCTCGTTGGCGCCGCCGTGCAGCGGGCCTTTCAGCGCGCCGATCGCGCCGGTAATCGCGCTGTACATGTCACTAAGTGTCGCGGCAATCACACGCGCGGTGAAAGTACTGGCGTTAAAACTGTGCTCGGCGTGCAGCACTAGCGCGCAGTCCATGGTGCGGGCCGCCTGGTCGCCCGGTACTTCACCGTGCAACATGTAGAGGAAATTCGCGGCGTGCCCAAGCTCAGGGTTCGGCGCCACCGCTTCCTGCCCGCGCCGCGTCCGGTAGTCCAGCGCGACAATCTCAGGGAACATCGCCACAAGCCGGATCGCCTTGGTGTACCGCCCGGCTTCGCTGTTGTCGTTGGGGTCGGGATCGGTCAGGGCCAGGGTGCTGGCGGCCGTACGCAGCACGTCCATGGGAATGCTGGTCTTGGGCGCGCTCTTGATTACGTCGCGCACGCCGTAGGGCAGGCCGCGCGCGTCCTTCAGTTCCTTGGTGATCTCGGCCAGCTCGCCTTTGTTAGGCAGCTTACCTTTGAGCAGCAGGAAGACGATTTCTTCGTAACTGCACTTCTCAGCCAGGTCGTAGATGTTGTACCCGTAGTAGTAGAGCTTGCCCTCTTCGCCGATGATTTTGCAGATGCGTGTGTCATCAACAGTGACGCCCTGGAGTCCGTACGCTACGCCCGGTGTTGCCGCTTCAGCCATTTCCGTGTCCCTTGCCTTCGACGCCCGCCCTCGCGCGGGAGGGGCGAGTTTAGCCCGCCCCCGGGGGGTGACAAGCGGGCCACAACGCGCCCAGATTAGTGCGCGCGAACTATGTACCGGCGCCTGACTTGAGCATTGACCGCCGGCGCCGGATGCCGCTACAACCCTGCCATGGGTGACAAGCCGCGTTTCCAAAGACCGCTACTGAAGATCTCCGGCGAAGCATTCGGCCCCACGGGCGGCATGGGCGTGGACGGCGAGAGGATGCTGGCGCTGGCCCGCACGATCAAGTCCGTGCTTGAGATTCCTGTGCAGTTGGCTGTGGTTGTCGGCGGCGGCAACTTCGTGCGCGGCAGCCAGCTCAACGTGCCGTACATCAGCACCGCAACAGCCGACTACATGGGCATGCTGGGCACCGTGATGAATGCGCTCGCTTTGCAGGACGTGTGCGAAAGCATCGGCCTTGAAACGCGCGTGCTCAGCAGCATTGACGTGCATCGCATTGCCGAGCGCTGGGTGCGCCGCCGCGCCATGCGCCACATGGAGAAAAGCCGCGTGGTGATCATCGCAGCCGGCACCGGCAACCCGCACTTCACGACCGACACAGCCGCCGCGCAGCGCGCCGTGGAGATCGGGTGCGACGTGATCATCAAGGCGACCAAGGTGGATGGCGTCTACGACAAGGACCCCAAGGCAAACAAGGACGCCAAGCGCTTCCAGAAGCTGACCTACCAGGAAGCGCTCGAAAGAAACCTGCGCTTCATGGACCAGACAGCCATAGCGCTGTGCCGCGAGCACAAGATGCCGGTGATGGTCGTGGACATGAACGTGCCAGGCAACATCGAAGCCGCAATTAGAGGCAAGGATGTCGGTACTCTTATCGAAACCTAAGAACCCCGCGGGTGGGACCGACAATCCTGTCGGTCCCGGACTGCGAAGCAGCCCGACTTAATCCTTGGTCCTTTTCAAGAACCAGCCGTCATCTGTTGTGGCAATCCACAAGCCATCCCACTTGTCAGGTTGATCCACCAGCCCGGCGCGAACGGGATTGAGCAGGATGTAACGCCACTTCTCCGTGAAGTCGCTGGGTGACCGCACCTCGCGGTCGTAGCGCTCATCCTGCCAGATCGAGCCTGCCCTGCCGCGTAGTTGGTTGATGCGCCTTGCCGAAACACCCTTCATGCCCTTCAGCAGGAATCCGAGGTTCCAGAACTTTCGCGGCTCGCGTTCCAGCGGAGAGATGAGGATGTGGACGTGATCCGGCATCACGACGGCGGCGCAGACGTTGTACCGCACAAAGTGAAAGTGCTTGATGCAGTCAAGGACGATGGCGCGCTCCGGCGCTTCAAGGTGCTCGCCCTCGACACAATTCCAAGTTACGAAAAGAGTACAGCCGGCACCCTGATAGTGTGGCAAGTGGCGTCGTGAATGGTGCAGGTCGGGACCAACATCAGGAAACTGATCGCTGCCCGCCATGTTTGCAAGATCACTCCGGGGACCGACAAGATTGTCGGTCCCACCCCGTTCCTACTTCTTCTTTCCTGCCTTGATCGCAGGTCTCGCCTTGGACTTAGGCTTGGCGCGCTTGCCCGCCGCCCTTGCCGGCTTAGCCTTGCCCTTTGCCGCCTTGCGCTTGGCGGCCCTTGCAGCCGCGGCTTTGTTGTTGGCGAGCAGCGCCTCTTCGTAGAACTTGACGAACT
>CAZNBU010000133.1:0-8400 GCA_964571035.1 uncultured Planctomycetaceae bacterium
GGGCGCGACAGCCGCTGTCGATCGCGTGACCGGCGAGCTGTGCTGGGTATCGAAGTACGGCCGCGCGGGGATCATGAACGGCGGGTGGTTCCCCGGCCCCGCGGTTTCGGCGGCTGGCATGCTGGTGACGACGCCCTACGACTACTCCCGCTCGCTGATTCTCGATGCGGTGTGGGGCACACTGTGGATGGATTGCCCGCCCGGCGGCAAGGGCCCCGGCGATGATTTTGAGTACGTGCTGGGTGTGGCCGACAACTGCATGATCATCCAGGGGCGCACGCGCATCTACTCGGTGGCGCTGACCAGCTTCCGCAAGGGCGGCACGTTCCATGCTGACTTCGGGCGTCTTGAGTACCAAAGCGCGGAGTTCGGCAAGACCACCATCGGCCGCGGCGTGATCGCGGGCGACAAGGTGCTGGTGCCCTTTGAAGGCGAAATCGCCTTCTACGACCTCCAAAGCGGCAAGCTGCTGTCCCGCCCGACGACCACTGATCTCGCGTACAAGAAGGGCGACGTGTTCACGCTGACGGTCTACTGCCGCGGCGAAGCGTACAAGGACGAGCAGGGCATGACGCGCTACGGCCCGGTCACACTGACTGATCCCGACACCGGCAACGTCTACAACGTTGAGCACCTGCCCAACGGGGCCGAGTTCAAGTTCCCGTCAGGCAAGACGGGGGTAGTAAAGAAGGAAACGTTCATCATCCTGGCGTCGGCCCGCACCACGTACTTGTTCAAGGCTGAGGACGGCGGCAGGTAAGGAAACAACCACAGCGGCACCCACGAGGAACCCAATGGCAGATCAGAAACTGGAAGGCGAAGACCTCAAGGCAGTAAACGAACTGCGCGACGCGCACGACCACATCGTCAAGCAGTTGCACAACGTCGTGGTGGGCCAGGAGGAGGTGATCGAGCAGTTGTTGATCGCCATCTTCGCCAGGGGCCACGCGCTGCTGGTGGGTGTGCCCGGGTTGGCCAAGACGCTGCTGATCCGCACCTTGGCAGACACCATGTCGCTGAAGTTCAGCCGCATCCAGTTCACGCCCGACCTGATGCCGAGCGACATTACCGGCACCGAGGTGCTGCAGGAAGACCGCGCCACCGGCAAGCGCGAGTTCAAGTTCCTGAACGGGCCGATCTTCGCGAACATCATTCTCGCCGACGAAATCAACCGCACGCCGCCGAAGACGCAGGCTGCACTGCTGGAGGCCATGCAGGAGCACCAGGTGACCGCGGGCGGCCGGCTGCACAAGCTTGAGCAGCCGTTCTTCGTGCTGGCGACGCAGAACCCGATCGAGCAGGAAGGCACCTACCCGCTGCCTGAAGCGCAGCAGGACCGCTTCATGTTCAACATCAACGTCGATTACCCGACGGAAGATGAAGAAATGCAGATCATGAAGATGACCACCGCGACCTACGCGGGCAAAGTGCAGAACGTGCTGGACGGCCCCAAGATCATGCGCCTGCAGGAGCTCGTGCGCAAAGTGCCGATCAGCGAACACGTCATCAAATACGCCATGCAGTTCGCGCGCATGACGCGCCTGAACAACCCGCAGACGCCCGACGAAATCCGCCGCCTGCTGGCCTGGGGCGCCGGGCCGCGCGCATCCCAGTACATGATTCTCGGCGCAAAGGCGCGCGCGGTGCTCAACGGCCGCTACTACGTAAGTGGCGACGACATCCGCGCGGTCGTGCACCCGGTGTTGCGCCACCGCATCATCCCGAACTTCTCGGCTGAGGCGGAGGGCATCAACAGCGACGTGATCATCGACAAGCTGATCGAGATGATCCCCCGCGCGGAATCCGAGGCGCTGGCAGACTCACGGCTACCCGGTGTTAACGACTAGGGCGTGCACGCCGCGAGACCGAATGGCCGAAGAGAAACCTGAGACCCGCGACTCACGGATCGAGGAGCGCAAGCGCGAGCTTGAAGCCGAGCTGGACCGCTACGCGCAGGCGGGCGTGGCGAGCCCCGGCGTGGTTCGCGCTTCGAAGTGGATTTCGCGCTTTCTGTATCTCGCGATGGCGGCGCTAGTGACCTACCTGCTGTTCAGCGGATGGGGCAAGGTCAGCCAGCAGCAATACGACGCGGTCGTCAAGCAGAACGAGCAGATCAAGAAACAGGCGCAGGCTGAGAAAGATCGCGCCGAAAGCGCGGAAGACCTGCTAGGCAAGTCGATGACCGATCAGGTACGCCTGCGCGCTGAGCTCAACGACGCGCTGGACCCAGCCCGCAAAGCCAACCAGGCCACCGAAGCGGCGATCAGCCTGATCGAGCGCGCCTACGGCGAGCAAGCGTACGCCGCGCACTGGCGCGAGAAGCTGAAGACCGTACAGCCGGAAGCGCACGGCATCGCCCCGGTTGACGGTGTGCGTCACCTGCTGCGGCAAGCCGCGACGCAGCCTCTGCCCGTGCGTTTCGAGACATTGCGCGAGACCGCCGACTTCGGCGAAGCCGCCTGCCGCGAAGGCGCAGCGGCGCTGCTGGAAGACGCGTCGCCAGCCGTGCGCGCGCTGGCAGGCCGGCTGCTGGCGCGGGTGGGGCCTGAGTCGGCGGACACGTTGCGCGACAAGGCGGCGGCGGAAACCGATCCCGAGGCTGCGCGCGAATTGTGGTTCGCGTGGTCGGTGATGGTGCTGCAAGCGCCCGGCGCGGATGTGTGGACGCCGGAAGCGTGGGTCGGGTATACGATACGCCGGTTCGACGCGCCGCTGGACGAGCTGGCGGGCGCGTATCGCAAGGCTCTCCCTGAACAGGCGACAGGGCTGCTGGCGCTGCTCGCAGCCGCCACCACAGGCGATAACGCGCCGCTGATGACGGAAGTCGCCGTGGCAACGCAACGGCAGGATGTTGAGCGAATCATCGCGGTGCGCTGGTTCGCCGAACGTAAAGTGGAAGAAGGGCGCAAAGCGCTGGAGGGTCTAGCCAAGGGCAACGGGCCCGTGGCTACCGAAGCGACGCATGCGTTGAAGAAGCTGACAAGCGGGTAAGGGCAGGGGAGTTGTAGTTCCCCAAAACCCGAAACCTGAAACCCAGAACCGCAGTTCGACCATGGCACAGGTCTACCAAAAGTATCTCGACCCCGAAGTGCTGAACCAGATTCGGCACCTCGAAGTCACCGCGCGCAACGTGGTGGAGGGGTTCCTCGCGGGTCTGCACAAGTCGCCCTACAAGGGATTCAGCGTTGAGTTCGCGCAGCACCGCGAGTATGTCCCGGGCGACGACCTGCGCTACCTCGACTGGAAGGCGTACGCCAAGTCGGACAAGTACTACATCAAGGAATACGAAGAAGAGACCAACTTCCGCGCCGTGATGGTGCTCGACACCAGCGAAAGCATGCGCTACGCGTCGGGCGAAAACAAAAGCAAGCTCGACTACGGCCGCTACATGGCGGCAAGCCTGGCGTACCTGGTGCAGAAGCAAAGCGACGCCGCGGGCCTCGCCCTGTTCGACGAAAAGCTCTACGACTGGGTGCCGCCAGCCACCAGTCAGGTCACGCTGATGCGCATGCTCGCGACGATGCATGAGCACGAAGCCAAGAAGAAGACCAACATTGGCGAAGTGCTGGTGGACGTGGCGCAGCGCAGTGGCCGCCGCAGCCTCGTCATCATCATCAGCGACCTGTTTGACAAAATCGATCACCTCAAGCGCGGGCTTGAGCACCTGGCAGCGCGCAAGCACGACGTGATCGTGTTCAACCTGATGGACAAACAGGAGCGCGAGTTCACGTTTGACCGGCTGACGCAGTTCATGGGGCTCGAAGAATACCCCGACCTGCTGGTGGACCCGCGAAGCCTGCGCAAAGCGTATCTGGAGGAAGTAGAGAACTTCACACACGAGGTACGCAGGGTGTGCCTGCGCGCCAGAAGCGATTTCATGGCCATAGACACCAGCACGCCGCTCGATGTGGCGTTGCAGGCGTATTTGGCGAAACGGTTGGGGAGAAGGGGATAGGTTTGAAAGGCGGTTACAGGTTCTGGGTTCTGGGTTTTGGGGCAGGACATTGGTAGTTCCCCAGAACCCGTAACCCAAAACCCAGAACCGCAGTTCAAAGCATCCCGAATCGAAGGACGACGCGCGAGATAATGCCTACCTGGTTGATCTGGACACTTGGACTCGGAATCCCGCTGACAGCAGCGGCGGTGCCGATCATTATCCACCTGATCAACCTTACCCGCTACCGCAAGGTGGACTGGGCGGCGATGGAGTTCCTGCTGGCGGCCTACCGCAAGACGCGACGCCGCCTGCAAATGGAATCGCTGATCATGTTGCTGCTGCGCGTGCTGGCGATCATGCTGATTGCAGCCGCGCTGTTCCCCATGGGGTGCGAGCGCGTGAAAGCATGGGCCGACGACGCGCTGGGCATCACCCGCGGCACGCTGAACACCGACGCGCCGCTGCACCTGGTGCTCGTGCTCGATAACAGCGCGAGCATGGGCTACAAGCAGGAAAACCAGACCGCGTTCGACCGCGCCAAGCAGTTCGCGCTGGCCACCGTGGACGGGCTGCAACCCAACCGCGACCGCGTCTCGGTCGTGCGCCTGAGCGATGTGTACGTGCCGCCTGGCCTCGGCGGCGCCGTCGCGAATGACGAAGACGCCGACAAGTCGCGCCGCCGCCGCGTGGGCCAGATGTCCAGCCTGAACCTAGAAGCCGCGCGGCGCGAAATTGCCGCCACCGGCATCGCGGCGGTCGACACCAACATGCTGGCGGCGCTGCGTGAAGCCGCGCGGTTGATTGAAGGCACGCCGGAAAGCGACGCTTCGGGGCTGGTGGTGATCACGGATTTCTGCAGCGCCGGTTGGCGCGAGCTTTCGCTGGACGGCACCGTGCACGCGGATTTCCAGGACGTGATGGCGCGCATCAACGCGCGCATGGAGACCAGCGGCACCACGCCGGTGCTGTACGACGCCGGGTTCGACAACACGCAGAACATCTCGATCACCGACGTGCGCGTGAACGAGCGCATCATCGGCGAAGGCATGGAAGCGACGGTGCTGATCGACCTGGCGTACTTCTCGTCGGACGACCGCGCGCCTGTGCGCAACGTGCGCCTGAAGTACCGCGTGGACGGCGGGACCGACCGGCCGTTCGGCGAAGTGATCAGCCTCAAGCCAAACGACCGGCGCAACTCGGTTGAGTTGAAGCTCAATGAGCGTGAACTCGCGCTCAAGCCAGAAGAGCGCGAAACAGGCGGCGCTTCGCGTACCGTCGAAGTGTTCACCGAGGAGCCTGACGCGCTAACGGCCGACAACACCCGTAACCACGTCATCCACGTGGTGCCGGGCGTGCCGATCCTGGTGGTGAACGGCGCGCGCTCGACCAGCGTTGATCTGGACGAAACTTTCTACCTCGAAACCGCGCTCGGCATTTCTTCCAGCCGCATCGAAAACGAAGCCCGCGAAGGCGAGGACGTTCGCATCACGCCCAACCGCATCATTTCAATTGAGCCGAGTGAGCTGGCTGCAGTGGACAGCTTCTTCGATTACCGGATGGTCGTGCTGGCCAACGTCGGCGACCTGAACGAAAACGTGGTGCGCAAGCTGGAGGAGTTCGTCACGGCTGGTTTCGGCCTGCTGATCTTCGATGGCAACCAGGTCGACGCGGGACTCTACAACGAGCGGCTTTACAAGGACGGCAAAGGGCTGCTGCCGGCGCGTGTGGCGGGTTTGGGCGGCAGCGAGGACCGGTCGGCAGAGCACAAGGGCCTCACCATCACCGACGGCGACCACCCGGTGATGCGCATCTTCACCGAGAACCCCGACAACCGCGCGATCGTCACCGAGCCCGAAGCCGTGCGCCAGTGGCGCGAACTGAAGCTGCCTGAGGGCGCCGAAGTCGACGCGTTGCGACCCGCGCGCACGATCCTGAGCCTGAACCTCGCGCCCGAGCCCGCGCCGCTGATGGTGGAGCGCCGCTTCGGCCGCGGCAGCGTGATCTACATTGGCACGACGGCATCCGAATCATGGAACAGCCTGTGGCGAACCAACGGCCTGCCGCTGTTCCTGTACCTCGAGGTCGCCAGCTACCTCACCGGCAACGAAGCTCGCTACAGCAACCTTGCGGTTGGCGAGCCGTATCGCCGCATCCTGCGCACGGTGGACATCGCGCCGCGCTACTCGGTGCGCGACCCCGCGAACACCGTGCTCGACATCGTGTCCACGCGCGATCAGGACCTTGACCTGCTGGAGTTCGCCGGAACAGCCCAGCCGGGCGTTTACACCCTGACGGCCTTCGAGAAAACGTCCGACGGCGCCGACAAGCGCAAGTGGCAGGAGCGCTTCAGCGTAAGCCTGCAGGCGCGCGAAAGCGACGTCACACGCATCATGCCCCAGCAGGCGGAAGGTGAAGACCGCACCGTGGAAGCAGCGATCAAAGAATCCATGGGCGAGCTGCCATTTCTGTACCGCCAGGCGGGCGACGAGCTTGAAGGCGGCGGCGCGCTGACCGGCGACCAGGGCGGGCGCGAGTGGATGTGGCTGGCGGTGCTCGGTGTGTGTTTCCTGTTGTTTGAAACGTTATGGTCGGGCGTGATTTCGAAGCCTGAGCAGTAAGACCGGAGTCCGGATAGCAGTGTCCAGCGCACAGAAAATCATCGTTTCCTTCTTCACCCTGCTGTTGCTGGGCGTGGTGGCTGTTGCGGTGTACGGCCTGCTGTTTCCTGAGCGCATCATCCAGGTGCTCGCGCCCGGGTCGGTGTTCAACTGGGAAAACTTCAACCCGTTCAGCCGTGAGCCGGGCCTGCTGGGCATCACGCCGCTGATCTGGACCGCGCTGCTGGTGCTGCCCGGCATCGTGGTGATCCCGGCGCTGATCTACTTCTATGAGAAGAAGAAAGTCCCCGCGATTACGCGGGTGTTTCTGGCCATGGTGCGCGCCGGCGTGCTGTTCCTGCTGTATCTGTTGATTGCCGGGCCGTCGCTGGTTGACACCGAAACCTACGTCGAGGGCAGCAAGGTCGCCGTGCTGATCGACGACAGCCTTTCCATGGGCGGCGAGTCGCGCGAGTTCCCCATCTTCAGCGTGCTGGAAGACCGCGAAGCCGCCGACGTTCGCAGCCTGCGTGACCACCTTGAGGGGCTGGGCATCAGCGTCGCCACGCCGCCAACCCAGGGGTTCGTCACACTCAGCGACGAAGAGCTTGAGGTACGCGGGTTCGTGCGCTCGGTGGTCCGGCAGCGCGCGTCGCGGCTTGTGGAGCGACTGTCGGCCCTGCACGGCGGGCGCTTTGACATCGCGGCATGGCAGAACCTGCGCGGCGATCTCGACCGCATCTCGGCGGAAGCTGACTTGAAGCGCTCGGAGCTCTCCGCGGAGACCAGCAAGGAGACGCCTGAAGACGGGCGCGTGCGCATCCTGCAGTCCGAGCTTGATGAGCTGACCGGCCAGCTTCTGCGCAAAGAGCAGGAGTTCGCCCGCATGCTCGGCGGCAGCACCGAAGACGAAGCCGTGCAGCAAAAGCGCGCGCTGGTGGACAACCTGCTCGGCACCTGCCACCCCGAAGGTCCGCGCCGCTGGGACATCGCTTGCGAGCTGGTGGTTGAAGGCAGCGCGCTCGCAGCCGCCACGCCGCAGGACACCGGCCTGATCGACCTGCTGCGCAAGCGCGGCGCCGAGATCGAGGAGAAGTCCGACCAGCGCCGCACGCAGAACCGCGTCGCGCTGCTGCGCTTCTTCGTGT
This sequence comes from uncultured Planctomycetaceae bacterium, assembly GCA_964571035.1. Classification (GTDB taxonomy): domain Bacteria; phylum Planctomycetota; class UBA8742; order UBA2392; family UBA2392; genus JADJRK01. Next base: position 7,683 of record CAZNBU010000133.1, read on the forward strand.
TCAGCACGCGCTTCGGGCGCGACCAGATGACCGAGGAGGCAATCCTCGAAGTCGACCCGAAAGACCTCGACTTCCGCGCACCCGAAGGCCGACTGACCGAAGTGGACGCCGCGTTGCGTGAGGTGCGCCGCTACTACACCGCAGAAGACGATCTCTCCACGATTCTCCTGCTCAGCGACGGGCGCGACACCAGCCCAGCCGCGAACACCGAGCCCGTAGACGAAGCCGCCAAGGCACGCAGCACCGTCGAGACGGTCAGCATCGCCATCGGCAACGCCAAGCCGGTGAAGGTGCTTGAGCTGCTGAGCGTCAGCGCCGACCGCGAGATCCTCAAGGGCGACTTCCTCGACTTCAAGCTGAAGATCCGCGCCGACAAGTCCTACCGCGCCGACCCTGAAAGCGGCGTGCCGGGCCAGCGCATCAAGATCATCCTGTGCGAGGACTCGCCGACCAACCCCGTGCCGTACGCCGAGCTCAATGGCCGCCCGGTGCGCGGCCCCGACGGCACCGAGTTCGAGTTGGGGCCCGAGGAGCTGAATGAAGTCCGCGTGCGCTTCAAGCCGGGCGTGACCGGCAAGCACACCTACTACCTCAAGTTGAATGAGGACCGGCTGCCGGACGAAGACACCTACCGCAACAACGTCAAGGAGCACGAGGTCGAGATCATCGACCGCAAGATCAAGGTGCTGTACCTCGAGCAGCGTTTCCGCTGGCAGGC
>CAZNBU010000134.1:0-8391 GCA_964571035.1 uncultured Planctomycetaceae bacterium
CAGTTTCAACCCTCTTCGTCGAGGGCTTTCAGGCCGTCTTCGAGCGCGCCGATGATCTCGTCGATGTGGTCGCTTTCGATGTTCAGCGGCGGGCAGATGGTGATGATGTTGCCCAGCGGCCGCAGCAGCACGCGCGAGTTTTCAATCGCGCGCTCGCACACCTTGTTGGCGTCGGCGCGCGATTCGTACCCTTCGCCGTCGCCGCCCTTCGCGCCCTTGATCGGGATGCCGATGGCCAGCCCGCGCTGCCGGATCTCGCCCACGCGCGGGTGATCGCCGATGCGCCGCCGCAGCGCGTACCGGAACTCCCGCGCCCGAGACTTCACGTTCTCTTTCAGCTTGTGCTCAGTTACCAGCTCGAGGTTTCGGATCGCAGCCGCGCACGCCAGCGGGTTGCCGCTGTAGGTGTGCCCGTGCAGGAACTGCCTCATGTCCGCCCACTCACCCTTGAAGGCTTCGTAAACGCGCTCATTGGCAATCGTCACGCCCATCGGCAGCATGCCGCCGGTGATGCCCTTGCCCATGCACAGGATGTCCGGCTGCACCAGCTCGTTGCTGCTGGCGACCACGGGCCCCGTGCGGCAGAACCCGGTGAACACCTCGTCGGTGATCAGCAGGATGTCGTACTCGCGGCAGTACTTCTTGATCTTGCCGAGGTAGTCCTCAGCCAGCGGGCGCATGCCGCTGGCGGCTTGCACCACGGGCTCGATCACGACGCCGGCGATCTTGTCCGACTTGCCGGCGATCAGCGCTTCGAACGCCATCTCGGTGCTGCGCAGGCCGTCCGGGCGCTCGTGCGGGTCCACCTGCATCGGGTAGTCGGCGTTGTGGCATTCGAACAGCGAGGGCGCGAACTTGCGCCGGAACACGTCGATCGAGCTGGCAGACATCGCGCCGAAGGTGTCGCCGTGATACCCGTAGTGAAAGGTGATGAACTGGGTGCGGCTGATCCGGCCGACCTGGTTCTGGTACTGCAAAGCCATCTTCATCGCGACTTCAACCGCCGTGCTGCCGTTATCGCTGAAGAACACGTGATTCAGCGATGGCGGCTCGTTGGCGAAGCGGAAGTCTTCCTTGATCAGCTCCACAAGCTGCGTAGCCAGGTCGATGGCGGGCACGTGGCTTACGGTGAACAGGCTGGTGTGGCATAGCTTGCCGGCTTGCTGGCGGATGGCTTCGACAATTTCCGGGTGATTATGGCCCCAGACGTTGCACCACATACTGCCGAAGGCATCAAGAAAACGGCGACGGCGCACGTCGTAGAGGTACGGGCCCTCACCGCGCTCGATGATGATCGGGTCGCGCGTGGCGTACTCCTGCATCTGGGTGTACGGGTGCCACACGGCGGTCTGGTCCGCCTGGGCGAGCTGCCGGTAGTCCCGAAGACCCCCGGAGCGGCTGTTGGTGCGAGATTCCGACATCGTTTTCAGCCGGGGGAAGCGTCTACGTAAGTGAACCATACGTCCCGAAGGAGGCAAGACTTAGGCGCACGGTCGTACCCTGTGTAAGGTATGGCGCACATTATTCTTACACACTGTTCATTGGTCGTCCGTAGGGTAGTATTTAGATGGCCCGACTGGGTCAGGGGCACAGTGTCCCGAAGGGGATGGAGAACAGGAGATCGTATGCGGAAATGGATGCTGATGGTGGCTGCGTTGGCGATGGTGGCGGCGATGCCGCTCGTGGCGCAGGCCGAGGGTGAGAAGAAGCCGGAGGAGAAGAAGGAAGAGAAGCCGGCAGAGCCCAGCAAAGAGGGCGAAGCCAAGGAAGAGAAGAAAGAAGAGAAGGAAGAGGGCAACAAGGACGACCTCGACAACAAGCTCAAGCGCGCATTGAAGGGCGTTGAGGAGCTGGTCGGTAAGGTCGAAGTAACCGAAGACGACGTCAAGCTGGTGCTGAAGCACCACAAGGCGACCAAGGCGGTCACGGACAAGGACGAGAAGTTCCAGAAGCTGAAGGACGAGAACCTCAAGGAGGCTTTCGACCACCTGATGAAGAACGAAGCCTACGTGGCCTGGTGCAAGAAAGAGGGCCTGGAGGCTGACGCGTTTACCCGCAAGGCGCTGCGCATCCGCACCGGGTACATCAAGCTGTACCTGCCCACGATCATGGACGACGCGATCAAGACGCAGAAGGAACTGCTTGAAGAGTACAAGGCGGAAATTCCTGAGGCCGACTACAACAAGGCGATTGCCGAGCTGAAGAAGGCGGAAGAGATGTTCAAGCGCGCCAAGAAGCAGCTTGAGATCATCCCGGCGCCGACCGACGCCGAAAAGAAGGCGTACGAAGCGCACAAAGACGCCCTCGACGAGATGATGAACGACGACGATGAAGAAGAGGACATGGACGAAGGTGAAGACGACGGCATGGGTGGATAGCCAATGCACAGGATCACAGCGGGGCGCCCCTGAGGCGCCCCGTTTTCTTGGCATCGGTCACAGCCGGGTCACGGGCGAGACCTTTCGGATGCCCGCGCCAATTTGTCGGTTGACACCGGGGCGCTTCGCCGGTTGAATCATGCGCGACCCCCCAAGTCGTGCTTCCAGGCTGTTCTATTCCCGTCTTTACGGGCGGTTGCCTGTAAGCAGTTGCAGGAGCAGTTGGCATGCGCCAAGTGTGGCTCTTCTTGCTGATGGCGGCGGTCGCGGGCGTGTTCGCTTCGGCCACCTATGCCCAGCGGTTTCCCCAGATCCTGAACCTGAACACCCACGAAGGCAAATACGACGTGGGCGGCGTTGGGTTGCAGATTGGGGGCGGATACGGACTGAACCTGGGACAGGGCGAGCTTCACCGCGAAGGCCCCGGCACCAAGGTTGTGGACGGCAACCTCGAAGCGGCTTTCACCCGGCGCTTTGCGCAGACGCACCGGCGCATCGTGTTCGGCGCGAAGCTGGACTTCCAGATCGGCTCGGACAACGACGTGATCGGGACCGACTTCAACTTGGAGTTCTACCAGTTCAGCATCAACACCTCGAGCGCGGTGGAATCCGGCACCAGCGGCATCGTGATCGACCCGGGCACGAACCCGGTGTACACGGGCGCCGCTGAAAGCGCATCGGTGATCTACTTCGGGTTCGACTTCATCATCAACTTCTACAAGTCGGAGTACCTTGAGACCGATGGCCGCCGCACCCGCGACAACTGGGGTCTGGCGATGATCGTCGGCCCGAAGGTCAGCATGATGATGGGCGACTTCAGCGACCTGAACGGCATTTCGTCGTTCGGGTTCGACATCGGGTTGGTGGCGGACGTGCCGATCCACCTCTCCGGCGCTGAGGACCTGCTGTCGCTGTCGCCGTTCATGGTGTTCGAGGCGAATTACCGCCTCGGCGTGGACACCGGCCTGGTCGACGAGAACCCAGCCAGCGCAACGTTCGGCGCGGAAGTGCTGAACGACAGCTTTGACCTGGGCTTCTACGGCGAATCGCAGGAAGACCTGGACGCGAACGGCCTGCCCGACTACGACGGCATCGCCATCCGCCGCCACAACTTCATCCCGGCTTGGCAGTTGAGCCTGGGCACGACGGTCAACCTGACGCCGATCTTCATCTCGCGCTCGGGCGGGCTGATCAACAACTGGCGCTTCTGGGGCTCGCTGACCATCAGCGTGCCGCTGAATCTGGGCCTGTTCGCCTCCGCCTACCCCGGCGACGCAATGTGGGGCGCGGACGAGCTGCCGTTTGTAACGGTGACCCTGTCCGTCGGCGCAAGCTACTTCTTCTAGACCAGCCAGATGGATTCAAAGCGCACGGGCCAGCCCCGTGCGCTTTGCGTTAACGAAGTAGGGGACGCGAAGTGAGCTGATATGGCCTACTGAAGTGGGGCGGGCAATCCTGCCCGCTCGTTGATATTTTGGGCGGGCAGGATTGCCCAATGCTGTGTAGTTAGCAGTTCAGCGCTGAGCGCTGGCATAACGTTAGCCCCGGCCAAGGGCCGGGGTTCGCGGTGTTTCATTCAGGCCGAGGCGCGGAGCGCCGACACAACCCGGCCAACCCATTGGCGCCCTTTGTGCCGGCGCTCCGCGCCTCGATAGTCCTTTTGCCTGTAACCCCCGCCTTGTCGGCGCCGCGCTTCGCTTGGCGCCGACCGGCGGGGGCTAACCTTGTGACGGCGCTCCGCGCCTGACTGCCGGGCGTAGCTACGCAGCAGCAGGCAGAATTGCCCGCCCCACTGCCCGCAGGTCACGTTGAGCGTCGACTGCGAAGAATGCTCTTCGCGTACTTCGCTCCCGTCGCACCTTCGCGTAAGGCCGTTACTGCTCTTCAATGAAGTTGAGCATGCGGAAGTTGTAGATCATGGCGACCGGCAGCAGCAGGCCGGCTGAAATCACCGCCGTGGTGGTGAACTCGAACGATACCAGTGCGAACAGCACCAGCAGGTCGAGTGCCGTCAGCCCGAACAGCAGCGCCGCGTTGAACAGGTTGCTGTCCTGCTTGAACGCCGCCTTCGCCAGCGGCCACGAAAGAAACGGCATGATCGCGGCCGCCGCCAGCACAGCCAGCATCCGCCACAGGAACCCGCCCACGTTCGACCAGAACCCGGGGCCGGTGTCTTCCGGCTCGCCTTCAACAACCGCCGTGCCGCTGAGCCCTTTGATGCGCTGCGGCTCAAGGATGCGCGCCTTGCGCTCCATCGAGTCGTCGCGCGCGATGCGGTAGACGTCCAGGTCGCAGACGCCGCTGTCGGCGCCGGACCACAGCTTGGCTACGGTTACCGAGACAACTTCGTCCGCCTCGGCTGCGTTTTCAAACACCGCGGCAGGATCAGGCTGCTCTTCATCCTTGTCGATCAGCGACCGCACGATCGCGCCCGCGCGCTCTTCCAGCGATGGCTCGCGCGGGACGTCAGCTTGCACGCCTTCGACGCTGTTAAGCCGGTCGATCAGCATGTCGCGGATCTGGCCGTTGCTGGTGTCTTTGTGCACCGGCATAACGATCACGCGCTGCTCGCCGCGGGTGCGGACTTTTTCGGCGAACTCGGCGGCAAGCTGGTCCAGGGCGTTGACCACCGCCTTGTCCTGCAGTTCTTTCAGGTCGTCCGGGCCCTTGAAGAAGAAGTTCCAGATCAGGAACCCCACCACAGCCAGCGCGGCGATACCGATGCCTGCGGAAAAGACCTTCCAGCCGGGGATGTTGTCCATCAACGCCAAGGTGGCCTTTCAGTTGAAGCTGGAAGGTGAAGTCAGAAGCAGTCGCTCAGCAGTTCGTTCAACTGCCAACTTCAACTTCTCCCGGAATGATTGTGCCTATTCATCGCGGTCGGCGGAAGCGGGACCGCCCTTCGAATTCCGGCGGCGTTTTGTAGCGACGAACGGCTTTTCGGCTTCGCCTTCCAGCTCATCGTCGCCCTTCTTCACGTGCAGCACGAGGATGCGCTCGGTCTTGCGGTCGGCGTGTACGGGGCGCCCGGCTTCGCTGAACAGCGCGTCGAGGCGGCGGCTGATCTGTGACGCGATCAACCCGCGCTTCTTTTCATCGCCCGCCTTTTCGTATTCGGTGCGCAGATCCGCCACGGCGCCAATGGCTTCGACGATGGTGTTGAAGCGCGCCTCGGCCTTTTCCAGCTCGCGTTGCCGCGCGATCAGGAACGACTCGGCTTCGTTGAGCTGCTCCTGCGTCTCGTAGGCCTGCAATTGCACGGCTTGAAGCTTCTCGCGCGCGCTTGCCAGGTCGCGCGCCGAGCGCTCTGCCACGCGATCCAGCTCGCTCTTTTCGCCCGCGCGGCTCTTTTCGTGCTTGGCCAGCGCTTCCGAAAGCAGGCGCGTCTCGTTTTCAAGGCGCTGCGCGCGCTCCTGCATCAGGCTGAGCTTTTCTTCGGCAACGCGGCGCCGCTCGTCGGCAAGGTCGGCGGTTGCATGTTGCTCCTCGCGCAACTCGGCAATTTGCTGCTGCGCAGCCACCCGCTCGGCCTGCAATGCGGCAAGCTCTGAGCGCGTGTTGGCGAGCTCCGTCTCCGCCTGTACGCGCGAGGCGTGCTCGCTTTCGACCCCGCCGGCTTGCACAGCCGCGGACTGCAAGTCGGCCTGCGCTTGCTGCAACGCTGCTTCGAGTTCCTTGATGCGCTGCTGCGCGCGGTCCAGCTCGCCTTGCAGGCGGCCGGTGTCTTTGTCGCGCTGCTTGAGCGATTGCGTGGCCTTGTTGGCTGTGTCTTCGAGAGTCTTGAGCTGCTCGGTCAACTGCGTGCGCAGCTCGCGCAGCGCGTTGAGGTCGGTCTGCACCTCGGCGACCGACTTGTCGGCGCGCTCCTTTTCCTGCAAAGCGGCGGCGGTCTTCTTCTGCTCGTCGGCAACCCGCTCGTTGAGCTGCCGGACCTGCTCCTTGAGCGCTGTTTCCGCCGAGCGCGCGGCAGAGGCGTGCGTCTTGTGTTTGTCGTTTTCGGCAACCGCTTCGGCGTGGCGCTTGCGAACTTTTTCGAGCTCGTCGCCCGCCTTTTGAAGCTTTTCGCGTGTCTCCTCAAGCGCCGACAGCGTGTCCTCGAACTCGCTTGTCAGCGCGTCGAGCTTGCCTTTGGTCTCCTCGTGGCGGGTGTCGGCGTCGGCTACGCGCGCTTCGGCATCCGCCAGCGCCTTCTCCATCTCGGCGTTCTGGCCCTGCGACTTCTCCAGCGCCTCTATCCTGGCCAGCGCCTCGGTGTGCAGCCGCTCCGTCTGGGTCAGCTCGGCGCGCAGCGCGTTGCGGTCGTCCTCCAGTTCGTTCATCCGCTGGCGGTAGGCTTCCGCTCGCTCGGCTGTGGATTCGGCGTCCTTCTGCACTGCCTCAAGGCGCGTGCTGAGGCCGTGAATCGCGTCGGCGGCTTGCACCCGGTCGTTGGACGCGTGCTCCACCTGCTCCAGCAGCTCTTCGCGCGCGACCTGGCTTTCGGTTGCCGTGTCGAGCGCCTGCAAGAGCTCCTCGGCAAGGCGGTCACGCTCCTGCCGCGCGCGTTGCAACTCGCCGCGCAGGTCGGGGCCGACTTCCTTTTCCAGCCTTTCAAGCCGCTGCCTGGCCTGCGTCAGCGATTGCTCAAGCACGCGCCGCGCTTCTTCAAGCTCCAGCGAGCGCTCATTGCTCTCGGCCTGCGTGCGGGTCAGCAGTTGCTCAAGCTCGTGCCGCTCGCTGTCCACCTGCTGAAGCCGCGCGCTGGCGGTGTTAGCGAGGCGGCGGTACTCGTCCAGCTCGGCTTGCAACTGCTCTATGACGCGGCCTTCCAGCTCAGCGCCGCGTTTGGGCGCGCTGGGTTTGACGCCGGGCAGCGCCACGGCTTCCAGCGCGTCCAGAATGTCGATCAGGGTGTCGCTCCAGCGCACGCGCGGCTTGCCCTCGACGAACCCGCGGGCGGCTTGCTCCATTTCGGCGGCCCAGGCGCGGTCCGCCATGGCTTCGATGTTCGCTTCAAGCCGGCGGCGGGCGCGAGTGGGCTCGTAGGACGCTGATTCCAGCATGTCGCCGACGAACTCGGTCACCACGCGCATGACTTCTTCAAGGTGGTACGCGGCGTCCTCAACCTCTTCTTCGGCGTCGCGGATGCGCTTGATACTGCGGGTGCTGGACCGGGCCGCCGACAACCGGCGGCGTGCGGCTACGTGGTCGGAAAGCGCCACCAGATAGCTGGCGGCCAGCCCCGCAACCTGCTTGGGGCTTTCGGCTTCGCGATAGCGCCACAGGCTGGCGCCGAAGTGAAACGCGGCGTCGGGGTGGGGGGCGATGCCGTTGATGCCGTAAATGTCAACGCAATGGGCATGCAAAGACTGGTGCGAGCCGCGGAATGCCTCGAACTCGATGATGGGCAGGTCCAGGATCGCCTGTTGCGGCATGTGTAAAGGCTACCTCATGAGAGGGCTGAAATCACCACCGGAGCGCCTTCTGGTGCGGCTAGTTGTCTTCCTGGTACCCGCGTTTGCGCGACAGGATGGTCTGGAGGGTGCGAATGGCGTTGTTTTCGATCTGGCGGATGCGCTCGCGGGTAAGGCCGAGCTCGTCGCCGATTTCTGACAGCGTCATCGGGTGGTCGTGGTCGATGCCGTAGCGCATCTTCAGGATCTTGGCTTCGCGCTCGCTGATGCCTTCCAGCATCTCCTGCAGCATCATGATCTCGTTGGCGGTCATTGCCTCTTCGGCGGGGTCCGGGCTGCGCTGGTCGGCGATCATGTCGGTCAGGCTGGCTTCGCCGTCGGCGGACCGGAAATCCGAGCTTTGGGTCGTCGAATTCAGCGCCGCGCGCATCATGTCGAGCTGGTCGTCGGTAAGGCCCACCTCCTTGGCGATGATGCGCGTATCCGGCTTTTTGCCGCCCGCCTTCATCGTCATCTCGTTGGCCTTCTGCTTGAACTGGCTGATCAGCTCCACCATGTAGCTGGGGATGCGCACGGTCTTGCTGGAGTTTACCAGCGCTCGGCGGATCGACTGCTTGATC
>CAZNBU010000135.1:0-8388 GCA_964571035.1 uncultured Planctomycetaceae bacterium
GCAACCTGCCCACGGGCTTGCTGCTCAACGCCAGCACAGGCGAGATCACCGGCAAGCCCACCACCGCGGGCACCGAGACCTTCACTATCCACGTGATCGACACCGCCAGCGTAACCGCCACCCAGCAGTACACCCTGAACATCCAACCAGCCCCAACCCCACCGCCGGTAAACAACGACCCCGGCGGCGACAGCGGCACGGGGTGCACGGCCACGCATGGCGTGCGTTGGGGCTTGCTGTTGCTGGTTGCAGCCTTGCAGTGTTTCAGGGCGGTGCGGCGCGGAGCGCCGGTACAATGTTAGCCCCCAGCGCTGAGTCCGACGAAGGAGGACGAGAAGCTGGGGGTTTGCGATCCCACCTGACACGAGGCGCGGAGCGCCGACACACCCGCCCGCTGCACCGATGCCGGTCTTGTGTCGGCGCTTCGCGCCTTTTTTCGTTTGTGGGTGCTATGCCCCCGCCAATCTTTGGGCCTACTGGGAACCGACAGGATTGTCGGTCCCACCCTTTTTCCCGGTGGCTGCTTGTGGGTTGCTGCCTTGGGTTAGTCGCCACCGCTACCCGAAGGGGCCGTCGCCTGGGGTTTCGGGCACTATGCGGATGACTACGTCGCCGGTGGGTACGCTTTGGCAGGCTAGCCGCACGTTGGGGCCCTGGCGCTTGATCCTGGACAGAATGCGCTGTTCGCACTCGGTGCGCGGGTTGAGGTTCTCCATCCCCTCCAGCACCTCGATGTTGCACGTGCCGCACGAGCAGTTGCCGCCGCAGATGCAGTTGATGCTTACACGGTTGTCCCACATCACGAACAGGATGGGGTCGCCCGGCTTGCCCTCAACGGTGACGTCCTTGTCGACAACGGTGATCTTGGCCAACGCGGCACCTCTGCCAAGATTGAACAAGACGCACACAGGCGCGGCAATCCCGGGTGGCGCGCTCAGTTCTCGACGGTGACGAGCTTGTTGGTCTCCGACTCCTGATTCGGCGTCATTGCCAGCGTGCCGAGATCCGTGGTCTGGTCCTGCACGAACGTCGCCCACGTCTTCTCGGTGTCGGCGTAGCCCGCGCGGATGATGACCACGTAGTGCCCGCCGAGCGGCGGGTCGTTGACCGCGACGCGCCCGTCGGCGTCGGCGAAGGCGTGGAACTCGCCGGCTTTGCCGCCTTCGGCGTCGGTCAGGTTGAGCTGCACGTACCCGCGCAGGGGCGCGCCGTCTTGCCCTGCAAGGCGCGCGCGCAGGCAGGTTGTGGGCGTGACCACCAGCTCGGCGGCCAGGCGGTTCACGGTGTCGGTCTTGACGTCCACGGTGCGCGGGCCGCTGAACTCCTTGTACCCGGGCGCGCTTACGGTGATGTTGAAGCTGCCCTCCGGCAGGTCCTGCACCACGAAGTCGCCGTTGGCGTCGCTGACGCCCTTGCGCGCGTTCGAGCCGGACGAGACCGTGCTGGGCCCACCGATCTGGATGCCGGAATCGCCCGAGCGCGGCGTGAGCGTCACCGTTACGCCCGGCACGCCGATGCCGTTGCGGTCTACGGCGCGGCCCATCACGCTGCCGGCTGCGCGCAGGGCGATGCGTACGCCGGTCTTGGCCTGGCCGTTGGCGATCTCAAGGGTGAGCGGGTTGCTGTCGGCGTGGCCGGTGGCGGAGGCGACGAGCACGACCGCGGTGGTGGACTTATCGCCGACCTTGCCCTTGATGGTGCCGGTGAAGGCGCCGTCGCTGTCGGTGCGGGCAAAGACCGGGCCGGACTTGATGCCGACGGAGCGCTCGGCGCGTTCAGTGATGCTGGAGTCGATCTCGGCGTTGGCGACCGGGCGGCCGTGGGCGTCTACGACGGTGCCGCTGATGGTGACCTCGAAGTCGATGGTGCGGCCGAAGGGGGATTGCGGCTCTGTGGGCTCTTCTTCGGCGGGCTCGGTGGCCTTGGGCGCTGCGGTGTTGGCGGGTGCTGCGTTGGCGGGGTCAATGCCCGGTGTCGTGCTGTCGGTTGGCGCGGGTTTGTTTGCGCCGTTGCCGGCGGGTGTGTGGTCCGCGCCGTTGCCGGGCAGGTGCCCGCCCGGTTGTTGGGCGTCAGGTTGTGTGTGCTTGCTCGTCTCTCCTTTAGTGTCCGCGCCGCTGCGGTCGTCGTGCGCGATCGCGGGGTTTGCCTGTGGCGCGGCCGAGTCGCCGTCAGCCACCGTGAAGACGACGTACCCGCCGCCGATGCCGAGCACGAACGCGAGCACGCAAAACAGAACCAGCACTCGAAGCGAGACTTTCATCGGGACCCCCAGTACGCGGACACACCCTTGATACGCCCGCACCCGCCGCGGCGTTACCGGTGTTCAGGCGGCAAATGCAAACGGGGCGGAGACAGGCTCCGCCCCGCGGGTTCAGAGTCACCTAGCGCCGCTTGCGTGTGGCCTTCTTGCGAGCGGGTTTTTTGGCAGCCTTCTTGCCGCCCTTCTTGGCAGCTTTCTTGCCCGCCTTCTTCTTGGCCGCTTTGCGTGCGGGCTTCTTCTTTGTGGCGGACTTCTTCTTCGCGGTCTTCTTGGCAGCTTTCTTTGCCGGCTTCTTCTTCGCGCCCTTCTTGGCTGCCTTCTTTGCGGGCTTCTTCTTGGCGGCCTTCTTCTTCGCGGGCTTCTTCTTTGTGGCCTTCTTCGCAGCCTTCTTGGCCGGCTTCTTCTTGGCTGTCTTCTTCGCAGCCTTCTTGGCGGGCTTCTTCTTTGATGCCGCCTTCTTCTTGGCAGGCTTCTTTGCTGCCTTCTTTGCTGCGGGCTTCTTGCGGGCGGCCTTCTTCTTGGGCTTGGGCGCGGGCTCATCCTGAGCCTTCGGCTGCGGCGCGTCGAGGAACGGGCGCTCCGCCTGCAACGTGATCGGCTGCGGCTTCTCGTCCTCCTCGGGCGCGGGCGGTTGTGCGGGCTGTTCCGGCTCGTCCACTTCCTCGATCACCGGCGCTTCCCACCCCACGTCGTGCGCGTCCGACGAGCTATCGCTGCTCCAGTCATCCACGTCGTCATCGCCGCCGGGCCGCTCCCACTCCTGCTGGGCCGGTGCGGGACGGTCGGCGCTGATCACCTGCGTGTTGGTCTGCTTGTCAAAGTACTGGCGCATCGGTGAAAAGTAGTGCTCGTGCCAGCCCTTCTCGTAGTTGCCGCCCTGCCCCGGCGGGATGTCCCAGTGCCGCAACAGGATCGTGGTGCCGTCGGCATCCGGCTGTAACGTCAGCTCGACGCGCGAATCGGGCGCGTCGTCCGGGAACTCGCTGCTGCGCCAGCTTTGCAGGATGCGGCGCCCGGGCTCAAGCTCGAGGTTTGTGCCGCGGATGTACCCGTCCCACGCGTCGAAGGCGGCGCCCACCACGGGCTCGCAGTGCGCGCGGCCGCCTGTCATCTCGCTGTGCTGCTCGCCGTCAAGCCACGCGGTGTAGACCTGCAAGGGCGAGGCGGGCACGTAGGTCGTCAGGGTGAATGAGTCGGACATGGTTCCCTCCGGCGGGATTGTAGTAGCCGCACAAAATGCGGGTAGCGTCATCGCCCGTCAACCCCTACACTGAACGCACAACTCTGCCACCAGACCGGAGGAAGGTGATGCGTACACCAACCCTCGCACTGGTCTGCCTGGCGTGCGCAATCGGCTCCGCAGCCGTGGCAGTACTGCTCTCGCAGATCCTTGAGCAGCCCGCGCCCAGGCCCCAGGCGACGATCCCCGACGATTCAACCGAGTGGGAACTCGCGGACATGCGCGACGAAATTCGCTCGCTGCGCATTGAGGTCAACGACCTGCGCAACCAGCCCGCGCCCGAGCCCACGGTGATCTACCGCGACGCGCCCGACGACGGCGACGCCGACACCGCGCCGGTGAACGCCGAAGCCAGCGCGTTCCCGGAAGTGCACGAGCTTTCCAAGCGCATTGAGCGCCTCGAGCTCGCCGCCGAAGCCGCCCGCAAAATGCGGCTGGAAGCGAGCCTTGAGCTAACCAGCAGCAACTCCGGCACGCGCCGCCGCGCCGCCGAGCTGCTGGCCAAGCTCGCCCGCGACGGCGACCCCGAAGCCAAGCAAATGCTGATGGACGGCATGAAGCACGAGAACTACCGCGTGCGCGACACCGTCATCGACGCGATCGGCGACAACAAGCTGGCCGAGTTCATCCCGGCGCTGCGCGAAGTCGCGCTCACCGACAGCAGCGCCACCGTGCGCGACGAAGTTGCCGAGGCGCTCGCCCGCATGCCCAAGGACGAAGCCGGGCCGATCCTGATGATGATGCTCAACGACCAGGACACCCGCGTGCTGCGCGAAGCCATCGACGGCCTTGGCGACATCAAGTACGAGCAAGCCGCCGGCACGCTGGCGGGGCTGGCTGCGCACGAGGACGTGAACGTCGCGATGGAAGCGGCGCTATCGATGAAGCAGATGGGCGACACCCGCGGCGCCGAGGGGCTGGTCTCGCGGCTTGGCTCGCCGGTGTACAACGGCAGCACGAACCAGCGCCGCCGGGCCATGAGCTACCTGCGGCGGCTTAATGTAGAAGCCGCACGCCCCTACTTCGAGCAAGGCCTGAAAGACAAGGACTCAAGGGTAAAGCGCGACGCCCAAAGAGGCATAGCCGCCCTCGATCGGCTGCGTAAGTAGTTGAAGGGCGTTGTCCACGAAGGACACGAAGTTCACTAAGAACTGCAACGGCATTTGCCGCGAAAACGCGGAAGCGCGAAAACTAAAGGCTGGTGCGGTTCTTTCGCGTCTTCGCGCTTTCGCGGCTATTGCCCTTGCCGTTATCCGCGTGAATCTGCGCCATCTGCGGACCGCCTTTCATGTTTTGGCGTGTTCGTCGAACTGGTGGTCCCAGTGGGCTCCGCTGCAGAAGGGCTTGTTGGTGCTTTTGCCGCAGCGGCATAAATCGAAGTGGTCGAGCGTGCCGCCTTCCATCAGCTCGGCTTCCACCTTGCACCCGCCGGTGCAGACGTAGGGCCCGTTGGGCGCGAACGCGATCGCTGGGTCGCCGCCGCGCTCGCGGTGCTCGACGCCGTCGATCGAGTAGCTCAACGCGCCCGAGGGGCAACGCTTCACAGCCGCGATGACCTCTTCTGCGCTTGCGCCATCGGGGTCGATCCAGGGTTCCTGCCCGTATTTGAAGACCGCGGGCAGCCCGTCGGTGCAGCGCCCCGCGTGGGCGCAGAGGCCGCGGTTGTCATGGATGGTGATGCGCTTGCCCGCGTAGTTCTCGCGTTTATCGGGCACGCGGTCGGGGTCTTTGTCGCCGGTGAACCCGATCTTGCCGTGGGTGCCGTCGCAGAACGGCTTGTTGGAAGACGCCCCGCAACGGCAAAGGGCCACAGTGCCGGAGCACTCAAAGGCCTTGCCGTCCCCCATCCGGGTAACCACAGAGGCCCCCGAAACCAGATAAGGCCCGTTTTTAGAGGGTTTGATCGTGGGCATGGTAGATACCTCCAGTATGCTACTTCTTGGCAACTTAGTTGGTTCCGTCACCAGGTAACTGTAGCAGACGTGACACCAAATGGCATTACATATAAAAACGATACCGACTTTCGATAGGCGCACCCTCTGGCATATACTTGAATATCCTCCCAAGAGACTTCGCAGCCTTCAACGTCATGGGGTCTCGACCATCAAACTGAGTCTTATTCCAGTTCATCTTGCTAAGTGCTAGAAGTTCCTGAGCAAGCGCGGCGGGTGGGCTCTCGGTTTCCTCAAGGTGCATCACAATAGGGGTGGGGATATACATGCCTGGGTAGGTTCCAAAGTAGGTAACGCTACCAATCGTGTAGACGACGAGATTCCGGTCGTCGACCTGCAGTACCGTACCTCGAAGAGGAGGATACCTATCTTCTCTAAACAGACGGATAGGCGTTTCCCCGATGTGAATAAACTCGCTGATTGCAATGCTGGCATCGCCTAGCGCAGCCTTACAGCCCTCCGTCTCCTCCCGCGAGAACGATGTAGTCTTGTGCACAACAACACGTGCGGGCGGATGAAGATGTTCCTGCCGGTATGCCTTCAACGCGCTCGCCATGAGATCGTACGCATTTTCCGCATTCAGGTGTAGCTGCCTATCGCGCGTTGACTTAGTTGCCGGCCCGCCCCGTATGACAAATCCGTCTCCGCGCGTGTCAAAAACCTGCGCAACGCTACCATAGGCGATATCCTTGCTAAGGTTGTAGTAGAATGACATCCCTACATAGCACGTACTGATTGCGTGGCGGTCTTGAGCGATTCTCCATGGAACTCCACCCGCTTTGTAGTAAATGGCGGTATGAAGATTCCACGCCCTCGTCGCCTCGTCCTGCAATGACCTTTCTCTATCCCCTTTCTGCCTAGGTATCTTGACGTCGGTGTCAAAGGTCGACGGCAAAACTAACTGTGTTGGTACGCCAAATCGCATTGTCTGGGCTTTGATCAGATCGTGGAGGTCTAAAGTCCATTTTCGATTGGACTTGCCTCCGAGGTCTGATCGGGTAAGACTTCTGGCAGCGATACTCACGGGCAATGCGATGATGATTACTTTCGTCGTGGGAGCTGAGGACAGAACCCCCTCGACCTGATCGACGATGTATGAAGCACTTCTCGCTACGAACTCATCGTACTCGTCGATCCCGGCTAATTCATTCAACTCCCGCTCCGGGCACCTGCGCAATGAAGCATTTGACCACTCCAGGCGACTCCGAAAAGTACAGTCTTCATTGCATCCCGCAAACGAGGGAAACAGGTTGGGCTGATTGCTCTCCTTCGCCGCTACTATGGAACGAGCTCGCTCAAACCATTCGCAAGCACGCTCTACGCTCTTAGCACTACCTATGATTCCAATATGAATCCGATCAAGTCCGACACGAGCATTTAGGTCAAAGGGTCCCCAAGCAGCCACGCCAGCGCGGATGTCCACGTGTTGTTCACCACCTGCAAACTCGAGCAGTGGCTCATCGATGCTCAGTATCTTCACTGCTGATCCTCTGAAAACATCCCGTCCTCGGCACCGCTGATCGCTGCTTCCTCCTGGTCTTCCCGAGCCAGCCAAGCCTCGTCATCCACTCCTAAGGTTGCTTCAAGCTCTATCATCGGACCTAGCGACAGGTAATCATAAGACTCATCAAACATTGTGCCCTGTGCCGCAAGAACTTGACGCCACATGTAAAGCTGGCCGCGCACCGCAGAGTTACGTTCAAGTCTTTTGATACCCGAGCGCAGATGGTCGTCCTTTTTTAGCGCACTCTCGCCATCAGACGTAAACACGTACCCGGGTGAAATCACGCAGTACCAGCGAGCGTCGTAAGCAACGAAATTGGAGTTGAACGCAGCGTGCCGATAGTACGTGGGACTATCAGGTGGATAGCCTTTGAACACTGCGCGTCGCGCGCTCTCCTTTTTCGCTAGATACCTTTCTTCTCTAACACCTAGCTTTGGCGTGGCCGGGAAGTAGTGTTGGTGTGTGGAAGGGTCAAATCGGAGGTTCTTGCGTCGGACCTTCTCGAGCAAACACCGCCCAAGCAGAAGACGAAACTCGTGTACGCGTCGCGGATCTTCGTCCTTAGCCCACTCCTCCGTGTCGAACTCCTCAACTGCGCCGCGATCGCACATCTGCGCCCAAGGCTGACTCCGAAGATCATGAAACGACAGTACCATTCCGCCCGAAAGCAGCCAATCAAGGTCATACTGGCCATACCGATTGCGAAGCGCCGTTTTAAATGCGTCGTTCGTGGTATGTTCGCACGGGGCCACGTATAGCCTCGACGGATAGGCCACCTTGAAAATGTTCGTCGCAAGATTCTCGACTTGCGGGATTGCCGGAATACTGGTCGACATTGAGTGACCTGAGACGCGCTGCCGGAGCCTCGCAATGGTTCCCTGTCCGAGAAGATCGCGTTTAGCATCAAACTTGACCGCAGTCGCACCTCCGTCAGCGCTGGCCCGAATGTCGTCCCGAGCGCTGAGCCAGTACACGTTTCTAGTATTGAGGTCAACGTAGAATAGGATTACTGGAATGCTAAATTTGTGCCAGTATTCGATATCCTGCTGCTTGCAGTATATTGTGAATTTTTCTTGCTTCTGCCTAAGCAAGCCGGCAGTGGCTTTCGTCTGCCCCGCAAATATGCTGCCGGTCGCTTCCTCCGTCCGATCGTCGACGATCTCATAGAAGCCGTCTATACCGGCCTCGACGGACTTGTTTGTCGGGTGACAGGCTATGGCGAAAGATGCCAACTGTTCATTGACGATCGCCTCGCCGCGGTCGCCTGCTAAGTTAGCAGATTTGGTTATCTTCTTCGCCATTGGCTCCGATTCTAGCCAGAAACCTCGCGCGTGCGAGCCGCTTGGCTTGAGTCAGACCGATCGCAATTCAAAGCGTATCGTTGCTCAGGCGAACTCCAGCGGTCCCCGCCTATCGTTGAAACGGTGCAACA
>CAZNBU010000136.1:0-8291 GCA_964571035.1 uncultured Planctomycetaceae bacterium
ACCGGGGCTTCACGCTGCTGGCGGCCGCCCTGCGGGTTCTGCTCGGTCTTGCGCAGGTGCTTCCAGACCATGTTGCGGCCCTCGATGATCACGCGGTTGCTTTCGCGGTCCACGCGCAGCACCTTGCCGCTGGGCTTCTTGCGATCGTCGTCGGTCTGGGGCCGATCCTGGCCCTTCACGATCTGGACGATGTCTCCGACTTTCACGTGCATAGCTCGTACCTCGCGGTTTTGGGTTTCGGGTGTCGGGTTTTGGGGAACTGCTACTCCCCCGCATCCATCCGAATCACCTCAACCCAGAACCCAAAACCTGAAACCCAAAACCTGCCTAGATCACCTCGTTCGCGAGCGACACGATCTTCATGAACTTCTTGGCGCGCAGTTCGCGTGCCACTGCGCCGAAGATGCGGGTGCCGATCGGGTTGCCGTCCTTGTCCACGATCACGGCTGCGTTGCGGTCAAACCGCACGTAGCTGCCGTCGTCGCGGCGAACCGCGCGGCGTGTGCGCACGATGACGCAGCGCACCACGCGCTTCTTCTTGTCCTTCTTGGTTGTCTTCTTGAACAACTCGCAGGTCGGGGTGGCTGACTTGATCACCCCCACCACGACGTCGCCCAGCGTCGCGTAGCGCCGCTTGGTGTTGCCGAGCACCTTGATGCACACCACCGTGCGTGCACCGGTGTTGTCGGCAACGTCCATGACTGTCTGTTCCTGGATCATGACTTCCTCGAACCTCTATCCGGCAGCTACGCCGCCGGCTGATCTGCTCCGTTGCTTTCGTCGCGCAGACCGGCGTGGGCGCGGCGCAGCACCTTCACCAGCCGCCAGGTCTTCGTCTTGCTGAGCGGGCGGGTTGCCGCGATCTCAACCAGATCGCCGACGTTCGCCTCGTTCTTTTCGTCGTGCGCGTGCAGCTTGGTACGGCGCTGCATGATCTTGTGGACGCGCGGGTGCTTCACCTGGCGCTGCCACAGCACGGTGATCGTCTTCTGCATCTTGCTGCTGACGACGATCCCCTGCAGCTTGCGCCGGTTGTTACGCGCGGTTTTGACTTCCTCTGCCATGCCTCACTCCTGCGCTACCCCTTGAGGGCGCTCAATTCCTGGACGGTGCGGTTCACCTGCTCAAGCTTCTTGGCCAGCTTGCGGCGCGCGTTCTTCTGCGCGATGCTTCCTTCGTGCGGCGCGCCGATGCCTTTCACGGCAGCCTCAAGCGCGGCTTGCTCTTTCTTCGCTGCTGCCAGCGTCTGCCGGCCTTGCAGCACGGTGCGGATGCGGGCGATCTCGCGACGGCGCTTGAGCATCTCTGCCCCGCGCGCCGACATGCGGTTCACGCCGACCGACGCCGCTGACTCCGTCGTGAAGCGAGCCTTGAAACCTTCCTGCAGCAGCTCGTTCAGCCGCGCGGTCAGTTCCTTTTCCGGTTTTCCCTTCAGCGCATCAAAGCTCATCGCTATCTCCACGGGCGACGCAAGCGTCGCCGCTGCTACCCTACCCGGTGCTGCCGCTCGACCAGCCGGCACTTGACCGGCATCTTGTTCGCCGCCTTGGCCAGCGCTTCGCGGGCAAGCTCGATGCCCGTGCCGCCGACTTCGAACATCACGACGCCCGGCTTGACCACCGCGCACCAGAATTCCGGCTCGCCCTTGCCGCCGCCCTGGCGGGTTTCAAGCGGCTTGGCGCTGACGGGCTTGTGCGGGAACACGCGGATCCAGTACTTGCCGGCTTTGCCCACGGTGCGCGAAATCGCGACACGAGCGGCTTCAATCTGGCGGCCGGTGATCCAGGCGGGCTCAAGTGTCTGCAACCCGGCATCGCCGAACGCGACGAAGTTGCCGCGCGAGGCGTTGCCCTTGACGACACCGCGCTGGTGCTTGCGGTACTTAGTTCTTTTCGGCAGCAAGGCCATACTTCGCCTCCTCCGTCTGCTTCATCATGCCGCGGTGAATCCAGACCTTGACGCCGAGAATGCCGTAGGTCGTCTTCGCTTCCGCAAAACCGTAATCGATGTCAGCGTCCAGTGTGCTCAGGGGCACCGAGCCCCACGTCTGCTTCTCCACGCGGCCAAGGTCGGCGCCGCCCAGGCGGCCTGAAACCACCACCTTGCAGCCTTCAGCCCCGCCGCCGCGGATCAGCTCAATCTCGCGCTTGATGGCGCGGCGGAAACTGCCGCGGCGCTCAAGCTGCTCCGAGATACGCTCAGCGGCAAGCTGCGCGTCAAGCTCGGGCTTCTGTACTTCCAGCACGCGCGTGTCGATCATCTTGCCGTCGGTGATCAGCGCGAGTTCCTTCTCAAGGTCGGACAGGCGGTTGGTCTTCTTGCCGATCAACATGCCCGGCTTGGCGGTGAAGATGTACACCGTGATCTTGTCTTCGCCCTTGCGCTCGATCTCGATGCGCGGAATCGCGGCGAACTTGTACTCCTTCAGGATGTGCTTGCGGATCTTCGTGTCCTCAACCAGGAAGGACCCGAACTGCTTCTTGTTCGCAAACCAGCGCGAACGCCACGGCTTGGTGACGCCGACCCGGAAGCTGTATGGCCTGACTTTTTGTCCCATCTTGATCTCCAGGCGATGTCTCGCCGCTACTTCTTCTTTTTCGCCGGGGCCTTCTTTTCAGACTTCTTCTCGGACTTCTTTTCCGTCTTCTTGCCGCCGGACTTGGATGCCGTCTTCTTGCCGCCCTTGGCCTTGGTGTCCGCCTTGGCCTTGGTCGCCTTCTTCGGCGCCGATTCCGCCTTGGACTCAGCCTTCACTTCAGCCTTTGCCTCGGCCTTCTTTGCCGGCTTGGCTTCGGCCTTGTCGGCCGGCTTCTCGCTGACGATGCCCTTCTTCGCCAGGCGCTGTTCCTTGCTCAGGCGGCGGCGCGGCTTGTAGAACGCCGGGCGGCCCTTGGCCTGCTCTTCCAACTGGCCACGCTCAGCCAGCACCACCCGCATGTGGCAGGTGTAGCGGACAAACGGGTTGGCCATGCCACGCGAGCGCGGGCGCCAGCGCTTCATGCGCGGGCCTTCGTCCACCTGCGCGTCGGCAATCACCAGCTCGCCGGTGTCGATGTCGATGCCCTCGCGGTTGCCGAACTCTTCGGCGTTCGCGACGGCCGACTCAATCAGCTTGCGGATCGCAGGCGCGGCGCGCTTGTTCACGAACTGCAGCAGCACCATCGCCTCTTCCGCGTCGCGGCCGCGCACGGCGTCCATGACAAGCCGCGCCTTGCGCGCACTCATGCGCACGTTGCGGGCGCTTGCTTTGAACTCGCGTTTCGTTGTCTCGGCCATGTCTTGGGTCCTGCCTGGTCTCTCGTTTCCCCGCGCTTTGCCCGGGGCTAATGTGTTGTCTAGGTCTTGCGGTGACCGGTGTGGCCCTTGTAGGTGCGGGTCGGTGAGAACTCGCCCAGCTTGTGGCCCACCATGTCCTCGGTCACGAACACGCGCAGGTGCTGCTTGCCGTTGTGAACCATGAACGTCAGGTTCACAAACTCCGGAATGATGGTGCTGGCGCGCGACCAAGTCTTGATCGCGTCACGCGACGCGCCTTCCTTGGCCTTCAGCACCTTCTTCATCAGCTTGGGGTCAACAAACGGCCCCTTCTTCAGCGATCTGCCCATGCTCGTTTCCCTGCTTCCTTACGAAGCCTTCTGCTTTCCGCGGCGCGTGCGGATGATCATCTTGTTGGTCGGGTACTTCGGACGACGCGTCCGCTGCCCCTTGCTCAGGTTGCCGTGGCGGTCCACCGGCGGGCGGCCACCACCGGTGCGGTCGTTGCCGCCGCCCATCGGGTGGTCCACCGGGTTCTTGCTGGTGCCGCGGTTCTTCGGCTTGCGGCCAAGCCAGCGGTTGCGCCCGGCTTTGCCGATCTGGATGTTCATGTGGTCGAGGTTGCTGACCTGCCCGATGGTCGCGCGGCAGTTTTTGTGCACCTTGCGGATTTCGCCGCTGGGCATCTGGATCGCCATCCAGGTGTCGTCCACCTTGCCCGAAAGGATGCACTGGCTGCCGGCGCCGCGCGCGAGCTGGCCGCCCTTGCCGGGCTGCAGCTCAACGCAGTGAATCGCCAGGCCCTGCGGGATGGTGTGCAGCGGCAGGCAGTTGCCGACGCGCGGCTCCGCCTTGTCGCCGGACATCACCGTATCGCCCGCCTTCAACCCGTGCGGGGCGATGATGTAGTCCTTGTGGCCGTTGGCGTACCAGATCTGCGCTACGAAGCAGGTGCGGTTGGGATCGTACTCGATCGCCTTGACCGTCGCGGGCACGCCGTCAAAGCGGTCGCGACGGAAATCCACCTCGCGGTAGCGGCGCTTGTGGCCGCCGCCGCGATACGCAGCCGTCTGCCGGCCGCGGTTGTTGCGGCCGCCGGTCGCCCTCTTGCCCTTGGTCTTGGACTTCAGCGGCGGCGTGCTGCTCAGTTCGCTGTAGTCCACCAGGCGCGTGTGGCGCAGGCTTTGGGTTCTTGGTCTGAAGCTCTTGATTGCCATGTCTCTACTCTCGTTCCCGGTTTATCGCCCCGGGTGGGCATAGGTTTTCGTCGTACCGCGGATCAGGTGATCTCGATGCTCTCGCCCTTGGCGAGCGTCACGAGGGCCTTCGTCCAATCCTTCTCATTGAAGTACCCGTAGCGGATGCGCCGGTCGCGACGGCCGCGCATGCGCACCGTGCGAACCTTGGCCACCTTCACGCCGAAGATGTCGCGCACCGCCTGCGCAATCTGGTACTTGTTCGCGTTCAGCTCGACTTCAAACGCGTAGGTGCCGTTCGCCATCTGGTCGTTGGACTTTTCGGTCACGATCGGGCGCTTCAGCACTCCGTACAATTCCGCCTTGGCCGCCATTACTTGTCCTCCCCGCCCTGCGCCACGCCGTTCTTCAGGGCGTCCAGCGCGTCGCGCGTAAGCAGCACGCGGCGCTGCCGGGTTACTTCGTAAGCGTTGAAGCGGCCCACCGTGCGCACCAGCGACCCCGGGATGTTGCGGGCCGACAGGTAGAAGTTGCGGTCTTCCTTGCCCAGGCCGACCAGCAGCGTGCCTTTATCCAGCCCCGACTTCGCCAGCATCTTGGCGAACGCGCGGGTCTTGGGCGCCTTTTCGAACTTCAGGCCGTCAACGACCGCGACTTCGCCGTCCTTGAACTTGGCCAGCAGCGCGCTCTGCAAGGCGATCTGCTTCATGCGCGCCGGGATACGCACGCGAAAGCTGCGCGGGTGCGGGCCGTGCGCGACGCTGCCCTTGTGGCGGTGCGGCGCGTGCTTCTGGCCCGTGCGGGCACGGCCGGTGCCCTTCTGCTTCCAGGGCTTCTTGTTGGAGCCCTGGACGTCGCTCAGGTTCTTGCTGTTGACCGTGCCCTGGCGGCGGTTCGCCTCGTAGGCATACACCACCTCGCGCAGAGTGCGGGTCTTGACCTTGTCGCCGAACACGGACTCGTCAAAGGAGATCTTCTCCTTTGCTTTGCCGTCGGCGTCGTACACCTGTAACTCGACCATTGCTCTGTCCTTCGCGCTTCTACCCGCTGCCTGCGCGGGCTGTTGTTCTGTTACTTGCCGCTCTTGCGCAGCGCCCTGTCCGGCTTGGGATGGCGCTTGGCCCTGGCCATGCGCACCTCAACGTCGGCCCCGTTGTAGCCCGGCACAGCGCCGCGCACGTACAGCAGGTTGCGCTCAGCATCCACGCGCGCGACCAGCAGGTTGCGCACCGTGGTGCGGGAGTTGCCCATGTGGCCGGGCATGCGCTTGCCCTTCAGCACGTGGGCGATTGCGGTGTTCGTGCCCGTGCTGCCCGGCTCGCGCATGTTCTTGGTGCCGTGGCCGCGCGGGCCGCTCTTGAAATTGTGGCGCCGGATGCCGCCCTGGTACCCGCGGCCCTTGCTGAGGCCGCTGACGTCTACCCAGTCGCCTTCCTTGAACACGTCGGCGACCTTGACGACGTCGCCCGCCTTGAGCTCGCTGGCTGCTTCCAGGCGCACTTCACGCGAGCGGCGGCGCGGCTCAGCCCCGGCCTTCTGCCAGTGGCCCTTCACGGGCTTGCTCACGCGGCTCAGCTTGATGTCGCCGAACCCGAGCTGCACCGCGAAGTACCCGTCGGTTTCGTCGGTCTTGACCTGGCCGACGGTGCAGGGGCCCATTTCAAGGATCGTCACGGGCACCATGGTGCCGTCGTCCTTGAAAATCTGGCTCATCTCGCGTTTGCGGCCGATCAACAGTTGAACTGACATTGTTTCTTCCTCTTTATGCCGACGCGGTCATTGCCGTTGGTCGGGTGACGCCTTCTATTTCATTGCCGCCAGGACTAGGTGTTGATGCGAACTTCCACGCCGGCGGGCAGGTTCAGCGTCTGCAACGCGTCCATGGTGCGCGGGCTGGGCTGCCGGATGAAGATCAGGCGCTTGTGCGTGCGGATCTCGAACTGCTCGCGGCTCTTTTTGTCAATGTGCGGGCTGCGCAGCACGGTGTAGCGCTCAATGCGGGTCGGCAGCGGAATCGGGCCGGAAATCTTCGCGCCGCTGTCCCTTGCCGAGTCACAGATCTGGCGTGCGGACTGGTCCAGCAGCTCGTGGTCGTAACCCTCAAGCCGGATCCGGAACTGCACACCCATGCCTTCTTTCGCCATATGCAACGTCCTGAAAACCTGGTTCCTGCCGCAGCCTTCATCCCAAACGGGGCGCAGACACTAGCCCGCGCCGACCTGCCGTCAAGCGCCCTACCGCTTCGCAGCCGCCCTTTTGCCGCCCACACCGCGCTCAGCCATGATCTTTTCCTTGATGTGCGGCGGGCAGATTTCGTAGCGGAACGGCTCCATGCTGTAGTTGGCGCGGCCCTGCGAAAGACCGCGAACCGCCTGCACGTAACCGAACATTTCGCTCAGCGGCGCTACCGCCGAGATGATGGTGATGTCTTCGTCCTTCTCAGTCGCCTCGATACGGGCGCGGCGGCTGTTCAAGTCGCCGATCACCGAGCCCTGGAACTCATGCGGGGTGCGCACTTCCACCTTCATCATGGGCTCAAGGATGTCGGTGCCTTCGCGATCGAGCAGCTCGCGGTACGCCAAGCGCGCGGCGTCGGCGTAGGCGAAGTCCTTGCTGTCCACGTCGTGGTAGCTGCCGTCGTACAACTCAGCGCGCAGGCCCTGCACCGGGTACCCGGCGAGGCCGCCCGAAACTGCCGCTTCACGGAAGCCCTTTTCCACGCTCTTGATGAACTGGCGCGGGATGCTGCCGCCGACCGTCTCGTCCACGAACTCGTTGGTCGAGTTCTGCTCTTCGGGCAGGGTGGTCCAGCGGATTTTGCAGTGACCGTAGCTGCCGGCGCCGCCCGACTGCTTCTTGTGCAACCCTTCGGTTTCGACGGGAGCATTCAGGATTACGGTTTCGCGGTACGCCACGCGCGGCTGACCGACTGCTGCGTCAACCTTGAACTCGCGCAGGATGCGGTCGCGAATGATGTCGAGGTGCAGCTCGCCCATGCCCGAAATGACGGTCTGCTGGGTTTCCGGGTCGAGCTTGATTTTGAACGTCGGGTCGTCCTTGGCCATCTTGTTCAGCGCCATCGCCAACTTTTCGCGGTCGGCGTTGGTCTTGGGCTCAATGGACATCGCGATCACGGTCGCGGGGAAGGTGATCGCGCCCAGCGCCAGCACGTCATCTTCGCTGCACAGCGTGTCGCCGGTAACCGTGTAGTTCAAGCCAAGCACCGCAACAATGTCGCCGGCGCCCGCCTCTTCGATGTTCTCGCGCTTAATGGCGTGCATTCGAAGAAGACGGTTAATGCGCTCGCGCTTCTTGCTGCGCGGGTTGTAGACCGCCGAGCCTGACTTGAGCGTGCCCGAGTAAATGCGCAGGTACGTGAGGTCGCCGTGCTGCTCGGTCATCGTCTTGAACGCGAGGCAAGCCAGCGGGCCGTCGGTATCGGTGGGCAGCTTGCGCGGCGTCTGCTTCTCCGGCTCGTCTTCGCTTTCGGGGTCGAACGCGTCGACAGGCGGAATGTCCAGCGGGCTGGGCAGGTACCACAGCACGCCGTTCAGCACTTCCTGCACGCCCTTGTCGCGAAGCGCGCTGCCGCAGTACACCGGGATCGCCTTGAACGTAAGGCAGCCCTGGCGCAGCGCGCGGCGGATCATCTCGTCGGTGATCTGGTCGAACTGCTCTTCCAGGAAGAGCATGCCGATCTCTTCATCGACGTCGGCCAGCTTCTCGATCATGTTGAGGCGCGCCTTCTCAGCCGCCTCTTTGAAGTCGCTCGGGATTTCGTGCTGCACGCGCTGGAGGCCGTGATCACCTTCGAAGGTGATCGCCTTCATCTCGATCAGG
>CAZNBU010000137.1:0-8264 GCA_964571035.1 uncultured Planctomycetaceae bacterium
CGGGCAGACCAGCGAGTGGCGGTCCACCGCGGCCGGGTAGGAACCCAGGCCGCCGAGACCGGCGCTCGGGTTCGCCATCGCTTCTTCGGCAGTGAAGATGAGCGACTGCAGCACTTCGCGCTGGCCGCCGTTGCCGTCGCCGTCAAGATCCAGGAACAGGAGGAAGTCCACGAGGTCGAAGATCGGCTCCATGGACGGGCCCTGTGGCTGGGTAATGCGGAAGGCCACGTTCGCACCGGTGCAGGCCGTCGAAAGGACCTGGTTCACCGAGTAGTCGAGACCGGCGTTCGCGTCATCGACACAGGCCACCGGGGTGCACGGGCCAAAGGTAAACTCGCCCGTGCCGTTATTGAATGCCGTCACCACAGCAGAGTTGCCAATGTTCGCGCCTTCCAGGAAGGTGATTGTCTGGCCGATGTAGACGTTCGGGTCGTCGCCAATGGTGGCTGCGTCCTCAAGGGTCGTTCCGCCGTTGGCGATACCGGCAGCGGTGGTTTCCGCCGTGCGGACCCCGCGGAACGGCTCTGTGAAGAGACGGGTGTCGGTAACTGCGTTGAATGGCGCCACGTTGAACGGAACCCCAAGGTTCACATTCGCAACCACCTTCACGCGGGCCTTCGCCCCTGCGCAGGTGCCGGTCAGGATCTCAACGAAGTCATCCGGCTGGACGTTGATCACCGAGTCGCTGATGTCGTCCACGCCGATCGGGTTCGGCTTGAAGCCGCCCGTCGGGGAGTCGATCTGCGCCCACAATTCACTGCTCCCGATCGTCGGATCAGGCACCAGCGTCGGGTCAATCGTTGCGTCAATACCGGAGACGCGGGCATTCAGTGCGTTGTTGTCAAGCACCGCCACATCGGTCGCGCGCATGCGGAGCGACTGATGGCTGTCCAGAGCGGCCTTTACCATCGGAAGCGTGTTCTTCACGGTGCCAGGCTGGCTGTAGCAGTTGTAGCTGTTCACGCCCACGTTGCAGGGGGTCGCGGCCTCGTCGATGTCGCGGAGGATCTCCTCGAGGAAGATCGACGACAGGGTCGCATCGCCCGGGTCGGGACGCGGGCCGCTCGGGAAGACGTCGCGGGCGCGCGGGTTGATGATGGCCTGATCGTCAAGCAGCGGCAGGAGGTCGTCCAGCACACCGTTGTCGAGGAGGATACGGCCCACGTTCGCAAGGATCACGACCGTCGACTCGCTGTCGCCCGTGCCATCGGTGTCCTGCAGCAGGGTTCCGAGCACGATCGCCATGTCTGAGCGCGAGTCGAGGTAGAACGCCTGGCGCGGGTTGCTCGACGGGGTATCCGTCGGCGAGCCGAGCAGCAGCGACATGTGGTAGTTCAGGTTGTAGAGGACGCCCGAGTTGGACAGCTGGTCCAGCGTGAGCGTGGAAAGCTCCGTCGGGTCGCTCAGCAGGCTGATGACCGACGGGTTGCGCGAGATCACGTCAAGGGCACCGCCGAGCACACGGTCGGTCGGGGTCTCGACGAGGTTGAACTGCACCTGCGCAACCGAGGAGAGGCCCACGCGGTCAGAGGCGCGGGTCTGGATCCGGTAGGCGATGTCATAGCCAGCGAGACACTGGTTGTTCGGATCGCCGTCCTTGTCGGCACACGAGTTGTCGATGTCCAGCGGGCGGGCCGGTGTGCCGTTCAGCTGGGCCGCAGTGGCCTGGCCGAGCGCAGTCTGCGAGGCGAGGAACGCCTGGCCGATAGCCGGGGCGTTCTTGCCCGAGGTGTCCACCAGCTGGTCGGCATAGATCGCCCACGTGCCGCGCACATGCGGAGCGGCGGGCGCGTCGTCGTCTTCACCGTTGTTGTCAAGCCGGTCGACGCGGATCTGCGAGGCGGTGTTCACCGGGACCGTGTTGGACGAGCCGAGGAACAGCGTCTGGTCGGTCATGAACACGATCGGGTTGAAGCCGATGGAGTCCTGGTTGTTCACGATACCCTGGATCACGATCGAGGGCGGCTGCGTGTCGCGGATGACCGCGAACGGTACCACTGACTGGTTGCCCGACAGCGGGTCGGCCGGATCAGACAGCAGCGAGTCAACCGCCACAAACAGGTAGCTGTTGATGCCTTCCACCGGCACCGAAACGTTCGGCGCGCTCCAGATGTAGGCGCCCTGCAGGAACATTCCCGCAGCGTCCGCCGGAAGCGGCTTGTCGAGGGTCACGCTGAAGGGGCCGACACCCACGCAGTAGCCGTTGGCGTCAATCGCCTGACAGCTTTCCACGCGGTAGAGGCCGACGTTCGGCGACTTGGCGGGCTCCAGCGAGGCGAGCGAGATGTAGTCACCAGGGCGCAGATTGTCGTCCGCGACGACACCCGCCGCCAGGGCGATCACCGAGCCGCCATTGCCGCCCGCCTGCACAAGACGCAGGAAGTCGCTGAAGGTACCGGTCGTGTTGCCGTCGGCTGGCATGATGTCGGAGGTGGTGTTCACGACCGTCGGGTCGCTGCCCACGTATACGGTCGGGACGCTGGCGTCGAGCGACAGCATGCGGCCCTGCAGGTACATGCGATCCGAACGGATAGTCCGGAAATCAAGCTGCGGCAGCACACCGGCACCAAGCGTGGCGAGTTCGCCCACGGCGCGGTGGTTACGTGCGTCGCCGCCCCGCAGGATGAATTCGTCACCGTTGTCCGAGGTCGTTCCCGACAGGCCGGTGACAGTAAAGACCCCCGTCGTTCCGTCGTAGTCTGTGATGACACCGGTTTCGCCAACGGTCAGGTCGCCGCCGGCATTGTTCACCACCGTGACCGTTCCGCCCACGTAGGCATCATCCACGGTGCTCAGGTTCGGATCCGCGGAGTCCAGGGTCGTGTTGCTGCCGGGGTTGGCGATCGTCAGCAGCACCGGCACTGGTGTCGCATCGTGCAGGCCGAAGCTGGCCACCGTGAAGGTGTCACCGTTATTGATAGCCGCCGGGAATGCCGGTGAAACCGTGAAGGTATCCGTGGCATCATCCCAGGCGACAAT
This sequence comes from uncultured Planctomycetaceae bacterium, assembly GCA_964571035.1. Lineage (GTDB taxonomy): Bacteria > Planctomycetota > UBA8742 > UBA2392 > UBA2392 > JADJRK01. The sequence continues at coordinate 2,980 of CAZNBU010000137.1, forward strand.
AGTCCGCGACCTGCCGACGTTGGCCACGTTGCCCGTGACGACCGTGAGCACGTCACCCACAAAGAAGCCGTCGGCAATCGCAATGGCCGATACAGCCGTGGTGGCCGATCCACCGGTTGCCGCATACTGGATAACGGTCGGGCCCTGCTCGCCCGCGTAGTCGCCGAACCGGCCACCCGCGTTTCCAGCGGCCGCATTCGAGGTGTCGAGTGTGCGGACCACGATCGGGGTGTTCGGGTTGAGCGAGTAGGCGTCGTTTTCGCACATGATCGAGCGGGCGGGAGTGTTGCCGTCCACCGTCACGCCGGCGACGGTCGCCGGGGTATCCTCAACCACACAGTCGATGGCGAAGTGCGGCGGCGTGTTGACGTTGCCCTCGAACTGGCGCACGGCGAACTGGAAGGTCGTCGTGTTGCCAGCCTGGTCCCAGGCCGTCACGGTGAAGTTCGTGATGGCACCGGTGCGCAGGTCGATGTTGCTGTACTGGTAGTAGCCACGGTCAAAGGCCGAAGTCCCGTCACCATCGGTGAACGGAACCGGGCTTCCGAAGTCGTCGGTTCCGGTCGTGGCGTTGAATGAGTCATAGCCGTTGTCGGACTGGACGCGCACGAGCGTGCGGCCCGCCGCGGCCGGATCAAAGGCCGACGCAAGGGCGTTGTAGTCCAGCACATGGCCGCCCACCGTCACGGTCGGGCTGAAGCTCGTGTAGGCTCCACCGCCCGACGGGGCGTCGGCCGGGATCACGAATACCGGCTGGGAGCAGAAGCTGTTGGCTGGCGGGGCGGTGCAGTTGATGCTCGCCAGCGCCTCGTAACGGGTCGTGTCGTAGGCCGGATCTTCCAGATCGGCCACGAGGATCGGGTTCTTGAAATCACGGATGATGCCGAGGCCGGCAGCGGTCGCGTCAATGATCTCGCAGCGGCTGGCCGCGCCGAAGACACCCGACGAGCAGGAGCCGAGCGGCGTAAACGTCGCGGGATCGATGACCGCCGATACGCCGGTGTCGCTCGTAATGTTGCCCGAGCCGTCCTTGGCCTGGACGTCGAACTCGGTCGTTCCTTCAGCCACGCTCAGGCTGACGGTAAAGCACAGGGACGAGAAGCCGCCATAGCTCTGATCAAGGAACGAAGGCAGACACTGCCCGTTCTGGTACTGGCCGACGATGATCCGGTTGTCGCTCGAGATGAGCTTTCCGGTCATGCCGAGGAGCGGGTTCGGGTTCGCGCCGCCCCAGGTGGTGACCGAGTAGGCCCCGCCTGCGGTGAGATCCCACACACCGGCACCGGTGGAGGCGCCATCGTGCATCGCCTTGACCTGCGACGAACGGCCCGCGCCGCCCGTATTGGGAGCCATCGCGCCATCAACAGCGGCAAACTCCTGCTGGCCATCGTTCACATTGACAAGGTCATAGGCGTCGGCCACCGAGATTGCATTCGGGAAGGCCGGCGAAACCACCGCTGTCTGGGTGCCGCCGTCATAGGAAACGATCTGGCGCGTGATGCCCGCATTGGGGCCGGAGGTGAAGGTCACGGTTCCCGCCACGTAGAAATCGTTTACGGCCGACAGCGTCGTATCCGTAAAAGTCGTCGTGTCAGCCGGAGCCGCGGGCACCGCTGTCACCGCCCCGTTGACCGTTGGGCCAGCGGTAAGCGACGCACGCACGTAGAGCTGCGCCTGCGGATCGGCATTGATGAGCGCCACCAGGGCGGCGGCCGAGATGGAGCTGAGCCCCTTGTCGATGGTGATCTGGACCGGGTTACCGATGATCACCGACACGTCCGGGCCGGAACCCGTGGAAATAAACTGGGTTTCAACCGAGTAGCCCACAACGCTGTCGCTACCGGGGGTCACGTTCGTGAGCGTGATGTCGTCACGGCCGCCAGCGGCGCCGTCATCCAGCGTACGGCTGCCCGCCACGCCGTTATTGACAAACTCGACGATCTCTTCAGAAGTCGTTCCGGCGGGGACATCGATATCAACGGTTCCGACACCATCGGTAATATCCAGCGAGCCCGCATCATTGAAATTGACCGTGATGCCGTTGCCTGCAAGGCCCTTGTTCGTCGCATAGAACCGGATCGCGGTGTTGGGGACTGACAGCCCCGCGCCATCGGTATCTTCGGCAGCAGTCGAAGCGGTAGTCTGGTCAGCTGCCGAGCTGCTCCGCGAGATAACGGTGGAGATTTCCGGGGTATTCGCCTGCGTCGCGTTCACGCCGCGGACGACCACCTGGGTTACACCCGTGCCGATGGCCGGAATAATGCCGCCGTCGGCAGGAAGGACCACACCCGTCACCGCCGGAATTGTCACCGGTCCAACAAGCGTAAATGCGCCCAGACCCAGTGTGGAGCCCCGGACGAGCTGGCGGGCTTCGACGTGGTTCGCCACCGCATCGATGATTTCCTGTTTGGTCGTTACACCGGAGTCGATGGTGATACGGACAATGATGTCGCCTTCGTCGTCAGCCGGGGTGAGCGGATTGTCCGGGCCGCCGATGTAGCCCGCAACGACCGGGTCCGGGTATTCCAGGATCGAGACGCCGAGTGTGCCGGTGTCTTCAATCTGCACACGCACTCGGTTGGCAGCAGTGCCAGTCTGGGACGTGATGAAGATCAGGTCATCGGGATTCGGGGTTCCCAGATCCGCCGCGCCGGCTTCGAAATATATCCACGCCGGGCGGCCTTCGGTCACCGTGCCGGTGATGAGCGCCGCGTTGGTCCGGGCATACCGGGCCTCGTCGTAGATCACCGCGCCGCCGGTTTCCTGCGGGCGGGCCATCTGGATGTCGGCATGCGCCAGCATGAATACCGCGCTGGAGGTGTCGGCAAGCACGGCCGACTCGACCAGTACGCCGTTGGGAGCCGAAGCCGCGCCGGCAACCGTGAGCCGGAAGGCATCGCCGTTTGCCGTCGCATTGCTGAAACCCGGAGAAACCGTAAATGTCCGGGTCGCGCCGTCATACGCCGTGACTGTCTGGGTTTCCGTCAGGTTCCCGGCGGTGCCGAAGGTGGCCACAAGGCGGCCGCCCACGTAGTAGTCACCCACCGTGCTGAGGCCGGCGTTGTTGGCAATCACGGTGGTCGCGGTGCCGTTGGCAGTCGACTGGACATTCAGGTCCACCGAGACATCTGCGATCGGGCGGGTGCGGCCGTTGTTGCCCTGCGACAGGAACGTGATGATGTCGCCACTCTGGGCATTCATTGCCGTGAAGTTGCGGGTGGCCGATTTAACAAGCACCTGGCCGGCCGTCGTGGACATGTCGGAGAACTCTTCCAGGAAGCCGATGGGGCCATACGCGAGCTGGCGTGGAACGCCACCCGTCACGAACGAAGCCACGGAAGAAGCGCCGTCCTGGCCCCCCGCAAAGTTTGCGGCGCTCGGCGTCGTAGTGATGCCGGTGCCGGTATCATTCGTCGCGAGCGTGACGGCATTGCCCGCCGCGCCGCGATCAATGCTGAACATGCGGATTTCGTTGCCCACCGCGTAAGCGCGGACCTGACCGCTCAGGCCCGGGTGACGGCTGATAAGGGCCGCCCACGCCTGGGCATTCACGGTCTCTTCAGAGACTTCAACGTCGTTGCCACTGTCAGAATCAATGTAGTTGAACTCGGTGAGCGGATTCGCAACGGCCGTGCCGGTATCAAGAATCGTGAAGGTGATGCCATTCACCGTGATTTCGTTGTCAACGACACCAGCTGCGTTCGCAGCGCCGCCAGCGCTGAAATCCAGCTGGACGGTACCAAAAGCACGGGAGTAGGCCGTCACGTCGATACGCGGCGGCAGGGCGTCAAAGGTGAACGGGAAGTCGCCCACCCGGACCTGGCCGCTGACAACCGGAACCGCCAGCGTGGCGGTCGGGTCGGTGCAGCCGGCACCGCAGGCGCTGTAGGTCGTGGCGAGCAGCTGGTTCGTGGCGGTGGTGCGGAGGTATTCGAAGCGGAAGGTGACGAAGAACTCATTCGGAAGCAGACGGACAGGGTATTCGCTCAGGGTCGTCCAGGAACGGTTCGTGCCCTGCGAAGGCGTGATGCGAACCGGCACCACGGCATCGCAGATCGTCGCCGTGGAGTTGGAGCCCGCCGGAACCGGGACAGTCGTGGTCAGCTTGACCGCATCCAGGTTGGTGGTTGCCGCGCCCGCCACAAGGAAGCCGGAGCGGTTATTAAAGGCCGCCAGACCCGCGCAACCGCCACCGGCAGTGGTGCAGGCCGACACACCGTCGGTGCCGCCGTCAGGGTCAATGGCAGCCGAACCGGTTGCGCCGGTATCGACCACGAGCCAGTCGGCGTTGTTACAGTCTGCCGGAGAACCGTTATCGCTGAGAGTCGTGCCCCACGGAATGCGGTCCACATAGACACGCACCCGGTCAGCCGATGAAGTCGCCGTCACGAGGCCGTTCATCACGCCGGCCAGCGCCACCGAAGTAGTGGTCGCCCGGGTCGGGACGATCTGACTCGTGACCGGGTTCACCGTGTAGCTCGGTGACGTAATGGTGCCGATCGTTGCGGTTCCGGCGAGATTGGTGAGCGCCGCCGAGGGGCTGCCCGCCGTTCCATCCGGCCCGGCGAACTGGTCCACCGGGGTTCCTGTCGCCTGGGTGTCACCCGAGCGGCTGCAACCACCCATCGTGAGACCTGCGGCGGTGACAATTACTGCCAGCCAACGAGTCATTCCGTACTTCATCTGTCTGCTCCTCCAGCTCCGTCACGGTCCGCTGGCCTTCCGCAGCCAGCTGCCGTTTGGGTAACATTTTTATCAATCCGGCCCGCTCCGTTTGTGGAACAGGTCCGGTTTCGAACCTTATGTCTTAACGGCCACTGCGGCGGCGCTTCTCCCGCTTCCGGGAAAACGCCTCCGCTTTCGTAACCGTTCCGGCGATTTATCGGGCCGCGGCTTCCTTTTAAGTCCGCGAGCCGATGGTGTGCCGGTAGTCACCTGTTTATGGTCCCCGTAAACTGACAGGCCGGAGGTGTCTCCGGCAAGTTAACGGTTGTAAATCCCATGTTCATAATCGTGAAAAGATGACATTTGGAACAACGCGTTAGTCCTGTATTGACGGTGACGCACTGCTTCATGCCTGTTGTCTCCACCTCAACTTTACAGATTCGTGTCCAGCAGGACTTCAGCCAGTGCCTCAAGCAGAATCAGCATGTCACCGGAAACCGGGTTCGCCGGAGCCACCATTCGCTGGGTGTATTCGTCGATTTCCCGGCTCTCCAGGGAGAACCGCCGGGCCGAATAGGGACGCGGCAGCTGGTTATTCACGATCCGGCCCGGATTGGACG
>CAZNBU010000138.1:0-8187 GCA_964571035.1 uncultured Planctomycetaceae bacterium
GCGATGTCCGCGAGTCAGCGACCCCAGCACCTCTCCGGCACGTTCCTTGGGCTCAGTGCGCGCGATCTCGCTGCGGCTGATGACGCCCAGCACGCGTCCGCTGTCGTCGGTGACGATGGCGCGCCCGGTCTGGGCCTGCATCATCTTCTCTTCGGCCTCCATGAGCGGATCGAACGCCGAGACCGTGACCAAGCTGCCCCGTGTCATCACGGATTTCAGCGGCGTGTTGCCGGGCTTCCTGTCCGCCAGTACGCGCAGCGTGAGGTCACGATCGGTGACCACGCCCTTGAGGTGCTGGCCGGAGTCGACCACAGGGATCACGCCGATGTTGCGCTCGCGCATGATCTTCGCGGCGTGCTCGACGGTGTCGGTTTCGATGCACGTCGAGACGTTTCTGCTCATCACCTTCTCACAAGTTTCCTGCATGGTCCTTCTCCCAGTGGTCCTTCCACGGGCCCCTGTTCTCGGCGCACGCCGGGCCGCCAACCAGAAGCCTCTCGCCCTGTTTTGTCCGTGTCGTTGGGTAGCCTGCTTGGATCCTGATCCGGGAACCCTGCGTCGAGCCTTGCGGCAGCGCTACACGCCGTTGGCGCGTATCAAAGAAGGGGTTTCGGCCCCTTCTTGTGTCGCGGCAGTCGGCGGATTCCCGAGTTTCTGTTTCCAAGCAGGCCGGCCGGAGTAATGCAATGCACGTGCCAATCGATGACCGCACGACGCCGGCGCGTTCACGGGCTTTCGATACAGGAAGAAGCAGCGAAAGGACCGTTGGGCGCTGCGGACTCCTCCGCACCGCTGAGGATTTTTTAGCAGGCAATCCGGGCGCATGGGCGAGCGGTGCAGGCGACCTTGCTCGACTTGCCCGCTCAGTCCGATTGAGCGATTGCACGGTCGGGTAGTCGCGTGAAAGAGCGTGGAATGATTGCTCCTGGTTTCGAGGCGCAGTTGGGGTCCTACCTCGTGCGACTGCGCTTGCGTACCCGCCGCGGCTTTCTAAGTGCTTCCTTGGCCCGCTTCGCGTTTGTCTTGCGACGGCTCTTTGCTTTCTCAAACGTCTTTCGACTGACATTTCCCATGACGCTCTCCTTACTCAAGCAACCATAATCGCGAGCAAAAGCCCTGTGACTGCAGCGGGTACGAGAACCGCGCCGGCGGCCAGAGCCACTCTGCGCCCGCCGAGCACCAGGGCTACTGCGGCTTTGGCGGCAGTGTTGCTCGCGGCAGCGAGCGTGATCGCCACTACCGCCGAGTGTGTGCCGATCGTGTCGCCGAGTTGGTGCATTCGCGCCACGCTGATAGTGATCGCGTCCACGTCCGTAAGACCCGCTAGCAACGCTGACACGTAAAGCTCGGCGTCGCCGAACTCCCGGTGCGCCGCGGACGCTACCAGCCGAACGGCTGCGAACAGCAACCCCAGTTTCAGCGCCTGTGTCAGCCGAAAGGGATTTGCAAATCGAGGCTTGCCGCCGTCTTGCGTCCTGCCGATCTTCACCGCGCGCCAATAGACCATGGCGCATCCAATCAACCCGACGGCAAGCATTCCACCTATCGGAAACAACGTCGCGCCGACCAGCGCCGCGTTGACGGCGGCAAGCTCGATCCAGATCCGCGGGAACATGACTACGGACGCCAGCGCGATGGCAAACCCGCACATGACCGCAAGACCCGGATGCTCTTTGCCGCGCCGGCTGAAACTGAGGGCCACTGCTGTGGATGAAGCCAGCCCCCCGAACACCGCGGTAAGCCCCATGCCCTTGCGGGGACCGAGGAACTTAACCGCGAAATACCCTATAAAGTTGATGCCGGCAACCAAAACAACGACGACGCTGATCCAGAACGGATTTAGCGCGTCAAAGCGCCCAAAGCCGCGGTTCGGCAGCAGCGGCAGGATCACAGCGGCCAGCAGCAGGAAACGCACGGTGGCGTACAGGTCCTCTTTGCTGACCTTCTCGGCGGCTTTGTGCAAGGGCGCTTTGAGGCTGAGCAGCGCCATCACAATCGCGCCCAGCGCGCCGGAGAGAATCAGGCGCTCATAGAAGTTGAGCGCGATCGATTGCACAATGGGCAGCGCGCCGATACTGAACACCGCCAGTGCAGCGAACTCGGTGGTAAGGCCCGGATCGGGGTTTTCAGTGCGCTTGCGCTCCCACCAGTAGTTGAACGCGACTAGCACACCCAAAACGGCGAATGGCGGGAGCAGGGCAAGCGGTCCCCAAGATTGGGCGAGCAACCCGGCGATGCCGCCGACCAACGCAATCATCGGGAACGTGCGGATGCCGGCGAAGGTCGGCGATTCCTCGTCTCGCGCGTGACGCTCGCGCTCGATGCCAACAAGGACCCCAACGGCCAGGCCGACGCCGAACCCCAGGGCCAACTCGGTTGTTTCCTGCGACCAGATCACGACACACGCTTTGCTGAGTTGGGAAATGGGTGGTGCATCGTCAGCGCGCGCACTTCACATTGCGCGTCAGCGCGGTCACTTCCAGCCGGAGCCAGGTCCACCGTTCTCCGGTCGCCGTCCTCCAGGTGTTTGTCGAACGGCATGGAGTACGGACACCGTCCATGACGGCAAAGGACTCGGGATCGTTCTCGACAATCCAGTCCTCCATAACGTCGCCCCTATAACGCCTGGCTTCGATTCGAAGGACATCGCCGTTCGCACTGAAATGAAAGACTCCGGAGCCTTCGGCGCCCCTGTGGCGCATCACTGCCCGCGCCGAGTTGTCGTCGATCGCCTGCCACGAAACATACGGCTCCAAGGCCGCGGAAGGGCACCACACGATCTCGGCGAGGAACCGGATCAATGCTCCCTGATCGATGTTCGCGCCACTTGCGTTCACAATGGGAATCAGCGACTGCAGCTCAATGCGTATCGAGCCGGCACCGTTGACGTAAGTATCGTTACCCGCGAGGTGCAGCCCGTACCCGGCATCTACATCCGCGATCCAGACGAAAGCGGGATCGTCGATCACTGAACACTGCCGGGCTCGAAAAAGGAGCCATGGCCGGTGTGGATCTGTCTGCAACTCCCCGGCCTGCGTTATCTGAATGCGGCGGTCCCTTGGGCGTCCTACAACGCCGGAAGCGTGCAGCCAACGCCGAACGACGAGTGGCAATGAGGCAAGTTCATCGGCTTTGACAACCTTGCTTTCCGTTTTCGGGATACACGCTTCAAGCTCGGCCACGGTATTGCTTACGCCCACCTCGAAGCGCCATGCGCCAAACCCCAGCGCTACGGGCAGCAGCAATAGAACGTTCGCAACGGTTCCGAACTTTGCATCCGCCCAGAACGCTGCGATGACAACTTGCGAGACGATCAGTCCCACAGCTGCCGGCCCCCACCACCACCCCGCCTCGAACATTCGTGCTATGGCCGCGCCGGCGAGAAGCAACGCACAGGCTCCCCAGACGATCCCCCAATGCCGCGGGATTGCCTGAGTCACGGCCTCAATGTCCGCAATTCCCATTGACTTGAGCACGCCAATGACGTGCATCAACGCGTGCAAGAACAACAACGTCACTACTGCCGTCTTCAAAGCCATGCGGCACACTCATCAGTAGGCCTGACGTCCACCTGGAACCTGCCTGCCTTGCCGGCGTCGAACGTCAGCGGCAGGTATAGCCGCCGTCGATTGCGAACTCAGCGCCGGTAACGAACTTGGCTTCCTCGCTCGCGAGATACACGCATGCCCAACCGATGTCGTCCGGCTCGCCCATGTGACCCAGCGGGTGCAGTTCCGCGACGACCTGTTTCATCTGATCGGGGTTGGGCATGGTCTTGAGATGATTCTCAACCATCGGCGTCCAGATGTAGCCCGGGTGGATGCTGTTCACGCGAATGGCGTCCTTGGCGTACAGCAGTGCATCGGTCTTGGTCATCAGCCGCACCGCGCCCTTGCTGGCGTGATAGGGCGGCACGTCCGGGCCGCCTACCAACCCGTAAATGCTGGACATGTTGATAATGCTGCCGCCGCCGCCCGCGCGCCTCATCTGCGGGATCGCGTATTTGGTGCACAGGAACACGCCCTTCACGTTCACATCCTGCACGCGGTCCCATTCCTCGACGGTAAGCTCGTGGGTCGGCTTGTTCGCGCCGGAGATACCGGCGTTGTTCACCAACACCGTGACCGGACCGAACTTCTTTTCGACGCCAGCGAAAGTTGATGCCACCTGCTTCTCGGAAGACACGTCGAGCTTCCAGAATTCCGCCGTGCCGTCAGCCGCCAGGATGTCTTCCACGACTTGTAAACCGTGTTTCTCATCCAAGTCCGCTACAGCGACCTTGGCGCCTTCGGCAGCCATGAGCATCGCGGCGGACCTGCCAATTCCCATCGCGCCGCCGGTCACAAGTGCCACTTTGCTTCTTAGTCTTGCCATCGTTTTCTCCTGTGGACTACTTCAAGCCGTCAGTGCCGGCGCACTCTGCATGGCATGACGTGCGCGATGGAACCGCGAGGTCACTGTTCCAATGGGGACCTTCAGTTTGCGCGCCATGTCCCGGTAAGAGAGTCCGCCGACGGAACTCATCATCAGCACATCGCGGTGCTCCGGCGTCAGGTCGCAAAGCCCGGAGACCAGGTTTCCGGCGACGTGATCGGCAAATGTGTCGTCCGCCAGCAACTCCTCCGGTACGCGGCCCTCGAAACTCGGCGCGTGAAAGGCGTCGTTGTGCGGCGGAAGGTAGGACTCCATCTCGTGAATCGGCCCCGCGCGAAGGCGCCTGCGCCTTCTGCAGCACTCGTTCATGAAGAGATTCGTGAGGATGCGCGCCAGCCAAGCCCTTAGGTTCGTACCCTGCTCAAACAAGTGAAACTTGCGCCACCCGCGCACAAGCGCCTCCTGCACCAGGTCGTCCGCATCGTGCGCGTTGCGGACGAGGGTGTAGGCGTGCCCGTACAGGAAGCGCCTATAGCGCAACGCTTGCTCGATGAACGTGTCGTAAGTACCGGTCGTCATGCGACGCCCCTTTCGCTTCGCGCGCAGGAGTTCGCAACAGGCGTGCCAGATGCATAACGAGAGCAACAGGACAGCTAGTCCGGCGCGTGAGACTACTTCAATCCGAACTTTTCGATTCGATAGCGGATCTGGTCGCGATTGAGACCAAGCAGTTTGGCAGCGCGGGTCTGATTGCCGTTGGTGCGTTCCAGAGCCTGCACAACGAGGCTGCGCTCGAGATCCTCAAGGTTGATGCCGGTTTGTGGTAGCGCGACCTCGGTACTCAACTCGCCGGGCCTTTCCAACGCGCTGAACAGGTCACGGGTAAGCATCTCGCCATCGCTGAGCAGGACCGCGCGCTCGATCGCATTTCGGAACTCTCGGATGTTGCCTTGCCACGGATGTATCTGCAGCAGCTCAAGTGCCTTTGGGTCCAATCCTTTGACCGGTTTGCGGAACTCCTCGCTGAAGCGCTGTGCGAAATATTCCGCAAGCAGGGGAATATCTCCCATCCGCTCGCGCAAAGGCGGCAACTCGACCGCCATCACATTCAGCCGGTAGTAAAGGTCTTCACGGAATCGCCCCTGCTTCACCTCTTCACGCAGGTCGCGGTTAGTAGCGGCGACCACGCGCACGTTCACGCGAATATCCTTGTTGCCACCGACTCGGCGGAATGCGCGCTCTTCCAGTACCCGCAGCAGTTTGGCCTGCAGCACCGGCGACATTTCGCCGATCTCGTCCAGGAAGACAGTGCCCTTGTCAGCTTGCTCGAACAGCCCGACCTTCTGCTGGCGCGCATCGGTGAACGCGCCCTTCTCGTGGCCGAACAGCTCGCTCTCCAGCAGCGCCTCAGGCAGCGCCGAGCAGGTTATGTTGACGAACGACGCCCCGCGCCGGTCACTGTTGTAGTGGATCGCCTTGGCCGCGAGGTCCTTGCCGGTACCGCTTTCACCGGTAAGCAGCACTGTAGAGGCCGGGCTGGCGGCGATTTTGCCCATCAGTTTCTTGGCTTCCCGCAGGGCAGTAGAGTTGCCGACGATGCGGTCAAATCCGTATTCGCTTGCAGACTGCTTGTGCAGCGCGCGCACCTCGCGCCTCAGCCGTGTGGTCTCCAGCACCTGTGACGCCAGCAGGGCAAGTTCGTCCAGGTTCAGCGGCTTGGTGAGATAATGAAACGCGCCGGCCTTCATCGCTGCAACGGCGGTCTCGGCGCGGTCGTCTGCGGTCATCATGATGATCGGGACGTCGGGATCGGCTTCGCGGAACTCGGGGATCAGGTCGATGCCGGATGCGTCAGGCAGTCCAACATCCAGCAGGACCAGGTCGGCGCCGTCACCCAGCAGCTTGCGCCCCTCGCGGGCGTTTTCGGCTTCGGCGGCATCCACACCAGCCTGTTGCAGCCGTTCACGGACCGACCAGCGGACCAGCGATTCGTCGTCAATGATCAGGACACGCGCAGCCATCGGTTGCAGATTATTCCGTCCGCAGGTCAGTTGCCAAGAACCACGGCGATTCTTTCAGCCAGTGACTTGGTATCGAACGGCTTGTGGAGGAACTCCTTGACTCCCAGGGCGGCTGCTTCGGCTTCGTTTTCCGGGGTGCCATGGGCGGTCATGATCCACACCGGGCAGTCCGGGTGCGTACGGCGCGCCTCGCGCAGGATGTCCATACCGTCCATGTCGGGCAGGCGCAGGTCCAGAACGATGCCGCAAACGCCGTCTGCCTTCAACTGCTCCATCGCGTCGGCACCGGTTCCCGCTTCCCGCACGGCGATTCCGGCCTCGGTCAAGTGGTGGCGCAGAGCCCACCGGATCAGGAATTCGTCTTCAACTATCAGCATGGCCGTCGTCGCGCTCAAGTTGGTCCTGTCCGGCCTCGCCCGTGTGCTTTCTACGCAAGCGCCATGCCCGATGTGTTAGTCGAAAGTTCATCGTAGCCATGTGCCGTTGGACTGACCACTTCGTTGGTACGCAACGCCCGCATAGTATGCGGTTGCGTAAGTCAACGCGGGCAGCAGAATTGGCGACCGAGCCAGGTCAACATGCCGAACCAAACATTTATCGACGCCGTAACGCGCCTGGATTTTCCAGGTGTCATCATGGTCAGCGTCGATGTAGACGGTCGCCTGCTGGGGATCAACCCGTACGGGTGCGCTCTGCTTGGCAAGCCGGAGGGCGACCTGCGCGGGAGACCCTGGTACGAAGAGTTCGTCGCCGCGGCAGACCGCGATGTTGCGCAGTCACTTTGCGCCCGGTTCGTCAGCGGTAGCTGGCTTCACACGCAGACGTTTGAATCAAGCCTTGTCGCCGCGTCGGGCAAGATCCGTGCGATTGCCTGGCGCCCGGCCCGTATCATCGCGAAGGCTGGAGAGCCCGAGACGTTCTTCTGCCTCGGAGCAGATGTCACGGACCGGCGGCGGGCTCAAACGAACCTTGTGGATTCAGAACTGAAGATGGCAGCCGTCGTCGAGAACGCTGTCGAGGGCATCATAACGATCACCGAGCGCGGCGTCATGCAGACGGCGAACAAGGCCGCATCCCGTATTTTCGGGTACTCCCGCGAGGAGATGATCGGCAACAACGTCTCGATGCTGATGCCCTCGCCCGATCGCGAGAAGCACGACGGGTACCTGCAGCGCTACATCGAAACCGGCATCGCCGGCATCATCGGCAAAGGGCGCGAAGTGGTTGCATTGCGCAAGAACGGTGAGCGCTTTCCTATCTATCTATCCGTCAGCGACGTGCGTGGCGAAACGCGGATGTTCACTGGCCTGGTGCGCGACCTTACAGAAGAAAAGCGCATGCAACGCAAGATCATTGAGCAGGAGGCGCTCGCCACACTGGGCAAGATGGCGGCTGTCGTGGCCCACGAGGTGAAGAACCCGCTGGCGGGTATCTCCGGCGTCATTCAGGTGCTGCGGACGCGCTTCGAGGAAGGCAGCGGCGACCACCAGGTGATGGGCGATGTGCTTGCGCGCATCGACTCATTGGTCGAAACAATCCAGGACCTGCTGTTGTTCGCGCGCCCCCGCGCACTGCGCCTGCAGGAGGTATACCTGCCCGACCTGCTGCATGATACCGCCCGAATCATCGAGAACGATACGCGCTGGCAAGGCGTAGAAATCGACGTCAAGGCTGCAGCCGCGCGAGTGGCGCTGGACGTTGACTACATCCGCGAAGCCCTGCTCAACCTGTTCATCAACGCCGCGCAAGCCATGGCGGGCAAGGGCAAGATCCGGGCGGTAGTCGAGGATTG
>CAZNBU010000139.1:0-8184 GCA_964571035.1 uncultured Planctomycetaceae bacterium
TCTTCCTGGAGCTTCTTGAGGTTGTAGAAGCCTTGCAGGATGTCGTCGTAGCCTTCCCACTTCTTTACCTGCTCCTGCACTGTGCGCAGCACCCTTAGTGTGAGGTCCTGCTGCTTCAGCAGCTCGTTCAGCAGCTCGCGGCGCTCGTTCGGCTTGATGCCTACCTCCAGCACGCTTTCGTAGATGCCGCGACCGCGCTCCATGCACCCGGGCGTGAACAGCGCCGTCTCCTGCAACAATCTTCCGAACCCGGGCAGGCTGAAACCGGTCTGCGGCAGCGCGCGCTTGAGGTTGCGGGTGTTCAGGTTGGCGACGATCTCCTGCGTCAGCGTGGGGACGTTCTCTTCTTCCGCTTCCTCAAGGCGCATCAGCGGGTTGTTGATCGCCTGTTGCAGATCGCGCTCAGCCGCAGCGATCGCGAGAAACAGCCGCACGGTCTGGATGCGGGCTTCCTGCGGGCGATCCTTCTCCTCGCGCTCGAGGCGATTGAACTGGTACACCTGCGCGAACACGCCAAAGCGCGCGAGCACCACCTCAGCGTCGCGCAGCAACTGGTTCTGGCGGCGGTAGGCGTCGTTGAGGTCCTTGCGCAGCACCTCGCCTTTGTCGCCGCGGAAATCCAGGTGGCCGGTCTGGTCCAGCGCGTCGCGCGTCAGCGCCAGCAGCTCGGACTGGTTAGCCTGCATGGCGTTGATCATGGTTTTGACCTGGCGGATCTGGCTGCTGACCTTGGCGCGCAGCTCGTCCACCTCGATCAGCTCGTACGTCAGCGTCGTGGGGTGCTTGCTGCCCTGGAACACGGGCGGACCGCCGTCTTCGGGGCGCACCTGGTTCAGGTCAAACGCCTGGATGTACAGCTCAACAGTCACACGCGCGCCGGTGGGGATGCGCGCGCCCTCAAGCAGCTTCGCGAACTCAAGGTCGAAGCGCCCCTGCACGGCGGCCTGCGGCTTGGCAAGCCTTTCCTTGAAGGCGGCGGCGAAGGGCTCGTACTCGTTGAAGCTGTTGTCGATGTTAAAGCGCCAGAACATCTTTACGCTGCCTACGCCGTGATCGTCGCTCAGGTCGAACTCCAGCGGGATCATCGCGTCCTGCGTCACGTACACGAACTGGTTGCTCACCAGCGGGTCGCCCGAAAACACCACGCGCACAATCGGCGGCGTGTCTTCCTTCACCTGCATCACGTCGCCGACCCGTTGCAGGTTCTCGATCCCCTGCCGGTCGATCAGCCGCAGCCGCCAGCGGTTCATGCCCAGTTGCAGCGCGGGGATGCGCACTTTGTAGCGGTTGTCGCCCGCACCCTGGTCGGTGTCGATCGGGAAGCGCTGGCTGCTGCCGACGTTGAAGTCGATCATCAGCGCGCTGGATTCGGGGCCTTCAAGGCGCAGCGGTTTGCTGGTGGCGAAGCGGAACTCCACCTGCGTGCCGGCGACGCCCTCAATGGCGGGCTCGGTGGTGGTCAGGTTGTCTTTTACCAGGTACTCGGGGTAGGTGTACGACAGCTCGATGTTGCTGGTGATCTCCGGCGCCGGGATCACGCGTACCGTGTACGGGCCCGCGGTGGCGTCGCCCGCGCGGATGGTGATCTGCTCAACGGGGTTGATCACGCTGAGCTTGTTGTACGAGAAATACACCTGCTCGCCCTCGCCGCTGGAAAGCGCGGCGCGCTCCATGGGCCGCGTGACCGCGCTGCCAACCTGCACGTAGCGCTCCGACTGCGGGTCAAGCTGCCACGTAACGATGCGGACTTCCGCCTTCTCGGGGATCTCGCCGCTGGGGCGCGCGACGATGCGCAGGTCGCTGCCCGCGGCGACTTCGTAGACGCCGTTGGCGCCCATCTCGGGCAGGCTGGCTTCCGGGTTGAACGTGAAGTTCACGTTCAACTCTTCGGTTGTGGGGTACTGCGAAAGCTGGTCGCGCGACAGGATCATCACCTCAAGCTGCGTGTCGGTCGGCCATTGCGGGCCGGCGCCCAGCGCGCGCCGCACCCAGATGGACAGGTCGTCGCGGTCAAGCCATGCGTGCCCGAACACGATCAGCATCGCCATCACGCTGCCGCCGACCATGTACATCAGGCGGCGCGAGCGCACGGCTTCATTGAATTGCAGCTTGCCGGCGATGTCGAAGGATTCGCTGACGACAGCCTTCATCATGTCGGCGCTGGCGGTGTCCTTGTAGCGTTCCTGCGTCTTGAGCAATTGCAGGGATGTGATCAGCCGGTCGTTCAGCAGCGGGTACTCGCGCTCAACCAGCAGCGCGAGGTCTTCATCGCTTAGCGTGCGCGAAAGCGGGTACACGAGGTTGCGGATCGCGACCACGATCAGGATCACGATCGCCAGCACCAGAAACCCCAGGCGCATCCCGCCCGGCAGCTTGAGGATGCGGTCGGTGTAGTACAGCCACAGCGTAAGCCCGGCTGCCCAGATCAGCAGCTTGGCCAGGCCCCACGACAGGAACATCAACCGGATGTGCCCACGAAGCTGGGAGAGTTTCTTTTCAATGACGGACAGGCTCATCGGTTCCTCAGGTCCAGTTTCAGGTTGTTGCTGGAGATGTTCACGCGCGCCTCGCCCGGCGGGCCGTACAGGTCACCCCGGTAATCCAGTTGCAGCCAGTGCGCCACGCGCGGCGAGTTGCGCAGCACCGGCCCCACGTCAAACGTGAAGCGGTACGGCTCGTTCGGGTTAAGGCGCTGCTCTCCCATATGCTCGGTGTCCGCGTCGATCGGCACGACTTTCATCGGCGCGAGCGTCACGCCCTCGGCGACGCCTTCGGGCGAGTACTCGGACGTGTAGGTGATGCGCAGCACGTAGATCGGCTCCTCGGGCCGCGACTGGTTGATCGCGCGGCGGATGGTCACCGGCTCGTACCCGTCGTTCAGCAGCGTGGCTTCCACGCGGTACTCTGCATTGCCGCTGGTCGACAGCGTAAGCTTCAGCACCGGGCGCGCGGGGCGTGGAAGCTTGCCGCGCTCGACCGACGTGCAGTACCCGGCGGTTACCGGGATGCCGCTTTCAGCGTCCAGCCCGAACACGCGCGCGCTGCCGTGGCCCACCGAGATGTGCGTCTCAGCGCCGTCGGCAGTCACGCTGACGGTCAGGCCGCCTTCGTCCACTTCGACGCGGCAGTGCGGTGTTTCCACGATAAATGGGCCTTCGCCCACGCCGCCCGGCTGAATCTGCATGCGCCGCAGCGTGCCGGTGCTCAGGCGCATGCGCCGGGTGGCTGTGAAGTTGAAGGCGGTGTTCTGGGCGGCTTCGATGGACGAGTAGGTGTTGCTCACGCCCGTGGGCAGCCAGAGAAAGGCTTCGTAGGCGTCGGTGTCGTACGGCTCCTCGCGGATTTCGAGCTTGCGGCGCTCGCGCACGTCTACGCGCTGGCCTACGCTGGGACGGGGGTCGGTGAACACGATCTCGCCGATCACGTTGGGCGGGTCGCCGCCGCCGATGCTGGGCGAAAACGCCGCCAGCAGCGCGATCGCGATTGCGCCGACAATCATCGCCAGCACGAACGAGCGCCGCAGCATGCAGTGCACGCCGGGGATCGCGCCGTCGAACGCGCCGTCCTTCTTCATGCGCAGACGCAGGCGCTCAAAGCTGCCGCGGCGCGGCGCAACCTTGCGCACCTCCTGGTGCAGGCGCACGTGGGCGCGCACTTCGTCCAGCTCGTCGCGCAGGGTGGGGTCGTCGTCGATCTTCTTTTCCAGCGCAACCTGGGACTGCGCGTCCAGCTCGCCCAGCACGTAGCTGACGAGGTGCGTCCCAGCCGACGAGAACTTTTCTTCAGGCATTCGGAGCACCCTCCGTTCTGCCCACGAATCGCTTCAGCCGCTCGCGCAGCTTGCGCTCGGCGTAGTAGACGCGCGACTTTACGGTGCCGAGCGGGATCTCCATCGACTCCGCGATCTCGCTGTAGGTCATGCCCTGGTAGAAACTCATGACCAGTACAAGCCGGTGCATGGGGTCGAGATCAAGCAGGCCCTGGCGCACGCTTTCTTCTACTTCGCGCTGCACGGCGCGGTCGTCGGGGCCGCCGTCTTTCGATACCGCCATGTGCTCGATCAACTGCACCGGCCGGATGTTGGAGTAGCGGCCGGAAGTTGTGGCGCGCGGATCGGACTCGCTGAGGGCGTCCACGCGGCCGGAATCGAGCACGCTGTCGCTTTCAACGTCCACGGCGCGGCGTACCGACTTGCGGCGGGCCTCCAGGTCGATCCAGCAGTTGCGGCCGATGCGGTAGATCCAGCTTGAGACCTTCAGGTCTTCCTTGAACGTCATGGCGCCGCGCCAGACGCGTATAAACGTCTCCTGCAGCAGGTCTTCGGCGCGGCCGTCGTCCCAGCACAGGCGGTAGAACAGCGCGTAGAGGCGCCGGTAGTACTTGTAGAAGAGCTGCTCAAACGCCTCCATGTTGCCGCGTTTGGCTGCGGCCATGAGCTTGCGGTCCTGGTTGTCGGAGGCTGTGGACATCCGGCTCCTGCGTACCTTATACGCGCCCGCAATCCGCGCGGTTCAGGTAAATTCCGGGGGCTCAACAAGATAGGCGACCCAGCCGGGGCGGGCAATGGCGGGGGTTTGGAACAGGACGGGCGGGACTAACAGGACAGAACTGCGGTCAGGATTGACAGGATGGCGAGGATTGGACTTCCTTTCTTAGGCCACATCCTGATCATCCTGCAAATCCTGACCGTCCTGTTGCTTTCGCAGTTCCATCCGCCCATGCGAGAAACCGCAGTTGACCCCATGTAGCGCCCCCGGTTTGATAGGTCACATGATCAGGATGGTCCAAGCCCTTTGCGTGCTGGCAGCTTTGGCGGCGATTCCGCTGGCTGTGGCGCTGGTGCGCGGGCAGCCGCATATGCCGTCACCCGTATGGGTGCGCGGCGCGAAGGCTGAATCCGGCGACTGGAAGTGGGCTGACAGCAAACGCGGCAGCGTGAAGGGCAAGGTCACTTTCAGCGCGCGGCGGCCCAATCAGCCGATGGTCGTCTACCTGCTGAAAGTGGACGCCGACGGCAAGACCACCACCCAGGGCATCTACGACGTGCCGACCAAGCTTGTGATTTCGCAAAAGGGCGCAAAGTTCGACCCCGGGTTCGCGGTGCTGGTGCGCGGCCAGGAGACCGAGTTCGACAACGACGAAGAAAAAGAGATCAGCCACAACGTCTACTTTCTCGGCGACGTTGAGCTTGACCTCGGCATCTTCGAGCAGGGCCAGAAGGTCACCCACAAGTTCGAGGACTACGGCGAAGTCAGCGTGCACTGCAGCATCCACAAGCGCATGGACGCGCGCCTTTTCGTGGCGCCAAGCCCGGCCTACGCGCTGATTGAAGGCGACGCCGAAAGCTTCGAGATCAAGGGCGTGCCGGAAGGCCGCTACAAGCTGCTCACATGGCAGAAGCAGAAGCGGTTCAAGGACGTGGACACGGTTGTTGAGGTGAAGGACGGGGCAGCGACGAGCGTGACCGTGGAGATGACGCGGTGAAGTCGATTTTGGATTTTGGATTTTGGATTTTGGATTGGGCCACGCGTGGAATTGGCGCGGCTGGTGTTTGCGCCTGCACCTTGTTGCTCGGGGCCTGTGCAACCGGGCCCAACTATCCGGACCCGCAGCCGGGCTACGGCCAGATTCTCGTCAAGCTCAATGGAGTACCCAAAGAGGGCGTCACCGGGCCCAAGCGGGAAGAAGTCCGCGGCGAGTACTCCAGCATGCTCGAAAGCGTCGAGCAGGGAAAGGCGTTTGAGCGCGTTGACTACGAGTCTATCGACGACGTCGTCGCGCTTCTAAAGGACGCGTCGTCCGCCACGACTGGATTCATTGCGCCGCTCGGCAGTGGCACCCTGACAGTGGAAGAAGCCGGGTTCGATCGTCTTCAGGTTGTCTCCCTCGCGGTTGCGGCCAAGGGTACTCGGCCGCCATCGCTGACGGTAACGAACATGCGCGCAACGCCCGTAACGATCTACGGTTACTCTGACGACAACCGGGGGTTTGAGGTTGAAGTGCCGGCGAACAGTACAGCCGAAGCGTCAGTCGTCGGCAGTGGTTTGTTCGACGTGTTCTGCCTTGAAGACCCTGACCTTCATTGCCGGTGGATTGTTGCAACCGAGGGATGGGTCTGGCAGGGACCGTCCGAACATGGTGCCTTCTTCGATGAGTTGCGCGGTGGCGACTACGAGATTCATGTCTACGCGCCTCGGCTTCCGGTTCGGACAGCACGTGCCTCGGTCACGCTTGGCAAGCGCACACAGATCGCTGTCGATCTCACTGTGAACGACCTGCCCAAGGCGAAGTAGGGCGCGAATGCGCCCTGACAATGTTCGCCCCAGCCAGGGGCCGCGGTTTCGTTGAACGCGGTTCCTGAAGTGGCGCGGGCAATCCTGCCCGCGCGCTGGCTTTCTATCGGGCGGGCAGGATTGCGGCTCGACTGAGCTCGCCGAAGTCCCGCCCCACTACAAGGACTTCGGACACTCTCGACACCCGGGCTTTCGTTCGCGACACTTGTCGCCATGTCCCTCCGCTACAAGGCCCTGATCGCCGTCGTGCTGCTGGTGGCTTTGCTTATTGGGGTGCTGCTTCGCAGCGGCGACAGCTTTGAGCAGGAAGCCCGCGCGCGTATCGCCGGCGAACTGGCCAAGGACGCGCGCTTCCTCAACGCCCAGGTCAAGCTGGCTGCGCGCAACACCCGCACGGCGCTGGAAGGCTCCGCTGAATCCAGCGAGCTGGTGCAGCTTTTCTCAAGCGCCGAAATCACGACGCTTGGCGACAATCTGCTTACCTTCGCGCGCGACTGGCGGCAGGATTCCGAAGCCGATGTCGCCCTTGCCGCCCTGGACGCCTTCGTCGCCGAAGACAAAGGCGCCAAAGTGATCGCGCCCGCGGGCAAGGACATGCAGGTGGTCGCCGTAGCCACACGCGACGACGCGCCGCCGGCCGATGCGCTGCTGGCCGACCCCGAGCTGATCGCGTTTCTCGACGGGTTCTACAAGGTCTACCTAGGGGAAGGCAAACCGCAGAGCCTGTCGCAAGCCGCCGTGCTGCCGGTGGCGGGGTCCGTCTACCTTGTCGTGCAGAGCTACCTCTTCGAAAGCATTCAAAGCCGGCTGGTGGTTGGGATCGGCGTCGTACTGACCGAGATCAGCACGCAGTGGATCGCCAACAACCTGCCCAACGAGGGCACGGATGAAGCCCGCGCAAACCGCGTCGAAAAGCTCGTCTTCTCCGGCGACGTCCTGACCGCCAGCACGCTCGAAAACAAAGAGACTGCAACCGACGTGTTTACCCACGCCGTCTCCATGGACGGCACAGGCGACGGCGCGCAGTTTGAGGTGACGATCGGCGACGAAACGCTGCTTGGGCTGAAACTATCGAGCGACCTCGCTCCGGCTGGCCTGACCGACCGCCCCGGATTCATCACGGTCAAAAGCCTTGATCGCGAACTTGCGCCGTTCAAGTCAGTGCGCAGTGACGTGTTCCTGTTCGCGGGCGGGCTGGCGATCCTGGCGGCTGTGGCGGCCTATTTCGGCGCGTACCTGGTGATTCGGCAATTGCGGCGCCTGCAAGACGCCACGCTCAAGATCCGCGGCGGCGACTTTGACACGCGCGTCCACATCCGCGGGCGCGACGAGCTGGCACGCCTTGGCAAAGCCTTCAACGACATGACCAGCGGCCTCAAGGCGCTGGGGCTGTACACACACGAGACGCTGGCGCGCAGCGTGCTCGACAACCCGGCGCTGCTGGGGCAAAGCAGCTCCCGCGAAGAAGGCAGCATCTTCTTTTCGGACATCAAGGGGTTCACCAGCATCGCCGAGGGCATGGGCGCCGAGGCAGTCACCGAGCAGCTCAATGAATACTTCGGCGCGCTGGGGCAATCACTGCGCGCGCAGCACGGGTACGTGGATAAGTTCATCGGCGATGGGATCATGGCGTTCTGGGGCCCGCCCTTCGTCAAGGAGGGCGACTACGCTGAGCGCGCCTGCACCGCCGCGCTCGAGTGCACCAGCGCGGGCGCCGACCTGCGCGCGCGCTGGCAGCAGCAGGGCAAGCCGCTGTTCTTCCAGCGCATCGGCATCGCAACCGGTGACGTCGTGGTCGGCACCATCGGCACCGAGAACAAGAAGAACTTCACCGTGATCGGCGACAGCGTGAACCTGGCAAGCCGTCTGGAAGGCGCCAACAAGCTGTACG
>CAZNBU010000140.1:0-8128 GCA_964571035.1 uncultured Planctomycetaceae bacterium
CGCCACGCTGGCAGGCACCTTCTACATCCCAGACCTGACCACGAAGCTGGTCGAGATGGCCGAGAACGGAACGTTCCCCAAGTCGGCCCAGTACATTTGCTTCCTGGCGTTCATGCTTAGCTTTGCCATCAAGACGCCGCTGTTTCCCTTCCATACCTGGCTGCCCGATGCGCACACCGAGGCGCCGACCGGTGGCTCGGTGGTGCTGGCGGGTGTGCTATTGAAGCTGGGCACTTACGGCATGCTGCGCTTTGCGATCCCGCTGTTTCCGGAGCCCGCGATGACGCTGGGCCCAACCATCTGCATCCTTGCCGTCGTCGGCATCATCTACGGCTCGATGATGGCGATTGCACAGTTGCTCTCCAACGGCGACTGGAAGCGCATGGTCGCCTACAGTTCAGTCGGGCACATGGGCTTCATCGTG
This sequence comes from uncultured Planctomycetaceae bacterium, assembly GCA_964571035.1. GTDB lineage: Bacteria > Planctomycetota > UBA8742 > UBA2392 > UBA2392 > JADJRK01. Next base: position 425 of record CAZNBU010000140.1, read on the forward strand.
CTGGGCATCTTCAGCTTCAACCTGATCGCCACCCAGGGCGCGCTGATCCAGAACATCAACCACGGTTTGAGCACCGGCCTGCTGTTCTTGCTTGTGGGCATTGTCTACGAGCGCCGCCACACCCGCCTGTTCGACGAGTACGGCGGCATCGCCAGGGTGATGCCCAAGTTCGCCATCCTGTTCATGATCGCCACGCTGGCTTCGGTGGGCCTGCCGGGCACCAATGGGTTCGTGGGCGAGTTCCTGATCCTGCTGGGCACCTTCGGCGGCGACATGAGCGGGTTCGGCCCGGACTGGCAGTGGAGCCTGCACAGCACGCTGGCTGTCTTTGCCGCGACCGGCGTGATTCTCGGCGCGGTGTACATGCTCTGGAGCTACCAGCGCGTGTTCTTCGGGCCGATCAAGCTTGAGGAGAACCGCAGCCTCAAGGACATGACCCCCACCGAGATGACGTTCACCCTGCCGGTGGTCGCGCTGATCTTCCTGCTGGGCGTCGCGCCAGGGTGGTTCCTGAATCGCACCGAGCCCGCCGTGGAAGCCACCCTGCAACAAAGCGTGCAAGCCGCCGAGCGCATCCAGCAAGCCAACGAGGCCCGCGTCGCCCAGCGGTAGCCCATGGCTCAATTAATCACAGCCAACGCCGCGAACGAGTTGGGGCCTGACGACCCAGTGGACCTGCTTGGCGTAGGTTTCGTTCACGGGTCAGCGTTCGTCGCCTACATGGAGGCCGACGAGGACGACACGCTGGAGGACCTTAGCCTGGAAGCAGAGGGGCTAGTGCCGGCTTGGTTCGGAGGCTGCTGTTGCTGGAGTTGAGCGCCGAAGATGTGCGAGCCGCCGGACGCATGCTATGCTGGCGTTTCACGCGAATGCCTCCGGGAGTCTGGAGGCTGGCGTTGAAACTACGGGGCGTCGAGCATGTATCACGCATCATTGCCGTAGGAGCGACACCATGAAGCCGGCGAAGAAGAAGAAGTCGAAGATTCCGACCGCGCCCCCGCGAAAGGGTGAAAAGCGGCCAATCGAGGGGTATGGCGTAGCGATCGGGTGGGACGAGAACGGGAACGAAATCCGCCAGTACTTTGAGCCTCAACCCATTCGTGAGCTGCCGCCCCGCCCCAAGGAAAAGGACGCCGGGCCAAGCAAGCGCCGGAAAGCCAGCTAGCCCAGATTTTCCCGCTTGACGCCATGCCAGCCCCCGGTAATCTCATTGCTCCCCCAATCGGTACCCCTGGCATTTGAGTGGCATTGCCACCGTCCATGGTGGGGAGCGTTATGCGCAAGTCGATCGCTGTACTCCTGCTTTTGTTCGTTGCGACCAGCCTCAGCGGCTGCTTCTCGTTCGTTGACTGGACCCACAACCTGAATCACCTTCGGGCGTGGAATGAGGACCTTGATAAGGCGCACCGCTCCTTTGACCGGATCTTCATGAACTACGACTACGACGATCCAAGCCGCGACATCCTGTACGAAGGCCCGAACACTTAGTCGCTGAATCGCAATGAACGCGCGGCGCCCACCCGGGCGCTGCGCGTTGTTTTTTCAGGCAATGTCGGCGGCACCCCGCTAAAACCTGCGGGCCATGGAACTCAAGCGAACAGTTGGCGTAGTCGGCGGCGTCCTGCTGGGTCTGGGCTCCATTGTCGGCACCGGCGTGTTCGTCAGCATCGGCATCGCCGCCGAGATCGCGGGGCCGGCGGTCATCGCCGCCGTGGCCATCGCCGCGCTGGTCGCCACAGCCAACGGCCTCAACAGCGCGCAGCTTGCGGCTGCCCACCCCGTCAGCGGCGGCACCTACGAGTACGCCTACCGCCTGTTGCACCCAGCCGCGGGCTTCACCGCCGGGTGGATGTTCCAGTGCGCCAAAACCGCCAGCGGCGCGACGGCAGCGCTGGGGTTCGGCGCGTACCTTATGGCTGCGCTAGGCCTTGAGGGTCAGTGGACACGCAGCGGGATCGCCGTAGGCGCGACGTTCCTGCTCACGGTCGTCGTGCTGTCGGGCCTGCGCCGGAGCAACGCGCTCAACGCGGTGCTGGTGACCATCACCTTTTCGGCGCTGGTCGCCTTCATGGCCTGGGGCGCGCCGCACGTGGACCCCTCGCGCTTCCAACCGCTGCTGGGCGAGGGCCTGGGCCTGCTGGAAGCATCCGCCCTGATGTTCGTTGCCTACACCGGGTATGGGCGCATCGCGACGCTGGGCGAAGAAATCCACGAGCCCGCGCGCAACATCCCCCGCGCGATGGTGGCGACGCTGCTGGTTTCCGCGCTGCTGTACATAGGCGTCGCGACCGTGCTCGTCGGCGTGGGGTCAGCCGCTGTGGCCGGCGGCGCGCCGCTACAGCAAGCCGCCATCAACTTCGGCGCGCCGGGTGTTGCGACCTGGATCGGCATCGGCGCCATGGTCGCGATGCTGGGCGTACTGCTGAACCTGCTGCTGGGCATGTCCCGCGTGTGGCTAGCCATGGGCCGCCGCCGCGACATGCCGGGCGTGCTTTCACGCGTCAACAAAGCCGGCACCACCCCCGTGCCCGCGGTGATCCTGACGGGCACCACCATCGCCGCGCTGGCATTGATCGGCGACATCAAGACCACCTGGAGCTTCAGCGCCTTCACGGTGCTCGTGTACTACGCGCTGACCAACGCCGCCGCCCTGCGCCTGCCGAAAGATCAGCGCCGCTTCCCGCGCTGGATCGCCATGGCAGGCCTCGCGTCCTGCCTGTTCCTGGCCTTCTGGGTCGAGTGGCAGGTGTGGGCAGCCGGCCTCGGGCTGATCGCTTTCGGTCTGGTCTGGCACGTCATCGCGCGCAAACTGCGGTCCGCAGATGGCGCAGATGACCGCAGATAAAGGCAACTGCATTGAACCACGTGGTTCCCCGGTTTTTGAAGCTGCAGTTGTCTGCGTTCCTCTGCGTGAATCTGCGGACCCCTGTAGTAGGCTGTTACCGTGATTGAGCTGCCGAACATTCCTGTGACCGCACTTGCACGCCGCGTCATCCGCGTGCTGCGCGACCGCGGACATGAGGCATTGCTCGCGGGCGGGTGCGTGCGCGACCTGTTGATCGGCCGCGAACCCAAGGACTACGACGTTGCCACCTCCGCGACGCCCGACGAAGTTGAGGCGGGTTTCCCGCGCACGGTCGCTGTGGGTAAACAGTTCGGCGTAATCCGCGTGCTGCACGATGAGCTGCCGCTGGCGATCGAGGTTGCGACCTTTCGCCACGACGGCCCGTACCTCGACGGCCGCCGCCCCAGCACCGTGCGTTTCACCAGCGCGCCCGAAGACGCCGCGCGCCGCGACTTCACGATCAACGCGCTGTTCCTGGACCCGGAGACCAACGAGGTCCACGACTACGTGAACGGCCTGCGCGACCTGGACGCCAAAGTCATCCGCGCCGTCGGCGACCCGCGCGTGCGCTTCGCCGAAGACAAGCTGCGCCTGCTGCGCGCGGTGCGCTTCGCAGCCGGCCTCAACTTCGAAATCGACGACGAGACTCTCGCCGCAGTCAAAGACATGGCGGCGCAGGTCAGCGTTTGCAGCGCCGAGCGCATCCGCGACGAGTTGACCCGCATGATCACACAGGCGGGCGCCACACGCGGCCTGCGGCTGATGTTCGAGACCGGCCTGCTCGACGCCATCCTGCCCGAAATCGCCGCCATGTACGGCGTGCAACAACCGCCGGAATTCCACCCCGAAGGCGACGTGTTCACGCACACGCTGCTCGCCATGGACCTGATGAACAAGCCGGCCAGCGTCACGCTCGCGCTGGGTGTGCTGCTGCACGACGTGGCAAAGCCCCCCACCTTCGACGACAGCACCGACCGCATCCGCTTCAACGGGCATGATGCGCTGGGCGCAAAGATGGCGGGCGAGATCCTGTCGCGCCTGAAGTACCCGGGGGAAGTGATTGAGCGCGTGCAGTCGCTGATCGCTGATCACCTGAAGTTCATCAACGTGCCGAAGATGAAGACCAGCACGCTCAAGCGCTTCCTTCGCAAGCCGCACTTCGACGAAGACCTCGAAATGCACCGCATCGATTGCCTGGCTGGCCCCGGCACGCTCGACACGTACCACTACGTCAAGCGCAGGCTCGCGGAGTTCCAGGCGCAGGGCGAAGAGCAGTTGAAGCCCAAGCTGCCGATCGACGGCAAAGACCTGATCGAGCTGGGCCTGCAACCGGGGCCAAGGTTCAAGGAGCTGCTGGCTGCAGTAGAGGACGAAGTCCTCGAAGGCCGCATCGCCACGCGCGAACAGGCGCTGGAGTTTGTTCAAGACCAACTACAGTGACGGACAAAGTTCACGAAGAAAGGCAAGGCGGTCAGGAAGTTAGGATTGGCAGGATTTCACAATCCTTTTCATCCTGTAAATCCTGACTGTCCTGTCGTTTGGAAAGGCACCCATGCGAATCTTCATCTCCGCTGACATGGAAGGCGTTACCGGCGTCGCGCATCGCGACCAGCTTGTGCCCGAGGGCCGCACCTATGAGCGCGCGCGCAAACTGATGACCGCTGACATCAACGCCGTCATCACCGGCGCGTTGCGCGAGGAGCCCGCCGCAGAGTTCATCGTCAACGACTCCCACGGCGTCATGCGCAACATCCTGATCGAAGACCTGCACGAAGCCGCCCAGCTCGTAGTCGGCCCCGCCAGCTTCGCCAACAAGCCGCTGTGCATGAGCCAGGGCATCCAAGCCGGCGCAGACGTTGCCTTTTTCACCGGCTACCACTCGCGCGCGGGCACGCCGGGCGGGTTGCTGGCGCACACGTGGTCGGGCGGCGCGATCACCAACATCCGCATCAACGGCGAGATCATCGGCGAAACCGCGCTCAACGCAGCCGTCGTCGGCCACTACGGCGTGCCGGTCGGCCTGGTCTCCGGCGCCCACGAGCTTGAGCCCGAAGCCCGCGCCACCATCCCCGACGGGTTCGTGTTCGTAAGCCTGAAGCAGTCGTACGGTTTCACGGCTGCGCTGTGCCTGCCGCCCGCGCGCACCAAGAAGCTGCTGGAAGACGGCGGCGCGGAAGCCGTGCGCCGCTTCAAAGCCGGCAAGCTGAAGCCGCACAAGCCAACCCTGCCCATCACCATCAGTGTAGAGTTCCACCGCCGCGAAATGGCCGCCAAGGCCGCAGAAACGCCAGGCACCGAACGCACCGACGAAAGAACCATAGCGGCCAAAGCCAACACAGCACTGGAAGCCGCAGAAACCGCCTGGAAAGCGGTATGCCGGGCCATGGAAGAAGACCCCGCATGGCTGAAGTAAGCGCGCCGTTTGCAAGCCGCCTTGCCGCGCGATAATCTCTCGGCTTGCCGCGTGGTTGGCGCGGCAGGCGCCGCCGGACTGACGGGCGTTACGCACAGCCGCTCCGCCAGCAGTTTCCTGTCTCATGTCTTCCGAGAAACGCCATACCGGGCGCTACAAGCCCGCCATTGCCGCATCCGCCAAACCCTTTCCCATCGCCACCGCGCTGCGCGGCGTGCTTCGCGAAGGCTACTCGCTGAAACGACTTCGCGCCGACCTGCTGGCCGGCGTCGTCGTCGGCATTGTCGCGCTGCCGCTTTCGATGGCGCTGGCCATCGCCTCCGGCGTTCCGCCACAGCACGGGCTATACACGGCGATTGTCGCCGGCGGGTTGATCGCGGTCGCCGGCGGGTCGCGGCTCAATGTCAGCGGCCCTACGGCTGCGTTCGTGGTGCTGCTCGCGCCCGTGTCGGCCAAGTTCGGCGTGGGAGGGCTCGCGTTGGCGTCGATGATGGCCGGCGTGCTGCTGGTGATCATGGGGCTCGCGCGCCTGGGGCGGCTGGTGCAGTTCGTGCCGTACCCGGTGACCACCGGGTTCACCGCGGGCATCGCCGTCGTGATTGCGACGCTGCAGGTGAAGGACTTTCTGGGGCTCAATGTCGCCGCGTCGGGCGATCACTACTGGGAGCGCATAGCCGCGCTCGCTGAAGCAATTTCCACGGTAAGCTGGGCCGACACAGCCGTGGGCGTGCTGACGCTTGCCGTGCTGATCGGCTGGCCGCGCGTCACACGCCGCGTCCCCGGCCCGCTGGTGGCGATTGTCGCCGGCGCGCTGGCCGCGTGGGCGCTGGCAGAGTTCGCCGGGCAGCCGGTCGCCACCATCGCCTCGCGCTTCAGCTATGTGAAAGACGGCGTTACGCACGCGGGCATCCCGCAGTTGCCGCCGTTGCCCTTGCTGCCATGGAACCTGCCCGGCCCCGACGGCGCCCCAGCCGGCTTGAGCTGGGGAATGCTGACCGAGCTGCTGGGCCCCGCCATGGCGATCGCCGCGCTGGGCGCCATCGAAAGCCTGCTCGCCGCCGTGGTCGCCGACGGCATGGCCGGCACCCGCCACGACCCCGACGCCGAGCTGGTAGGCCAGGGCTTGGGCAACATCGCCGCGCCCTTTTTCGGCGGGTTCGCCGCCACCGGCGCCATCGCGCGCACAGCCACCAGCGTGCGCAGCGGCGGCCGCAGCCCCGTTGCCGGCGTGACGCACGCGCTGTTTGTGCTGCTGGCGGTGATGCTCCTGGCGCCGGTGCTGGGATTCCTGCCGATGGCGGGGATGGCGGCGCTGCTGCTGATCGTGGCGTGGAACATGAGCGACGCGAAGCATTTCCTGCACATGCTGCGGGTGGCGCCGCGCAGCGACGTCGCCGTGCTGCTGGCGTGCTTTTCGCTGACGGTCATCTTCGACATGGTTGTCGCGGTCGGGGTCGGCATTGTGCTGGCGGCGCTGCTGTTCATGCGGCGCATGGCTGAGATCAGCGGGGCGCGCGAGGTAGCCAACGGGGCGGGCACAGCGCGCGCCGAGCTGCCGCCGGGGGTCGTTCTGTACGAAATCGCGGGGCCGCTGTTCTTCGGCGCGGCGGACAAAGCCATCGGCGCAATCGCGACCGCGGGCAGCACCAAGGTGCTGATGCTCGACATGCACGCGGTGCCGGCCATGGACGCCACCGGCCTCGTCGCCCTGGAAAGCCTGCTGGGCAAGCTGGAGCGCGCGGGGACCTACGTGCAGATCATCGGCCTGCAGGCACAGCCGCGCTCAGTGCTGCAAAAGGCTGAAATCGGCGAGCGCCCGGGCGTGCTCACGTTCCACCCGACTCTTGAAAGCGCGCTGCCCATGGCGCGGGTCGTGCCGCAGCACCCTACCGCGCCTTGAACACGAGCAATCGTTCTCCGACCGGGTGAACAAATGCCCCGTTCAGGTGTGCGGGGTCGCTGCATGAAACCAAGTCCACGCCCTGAATCTCGTGCAGCGCGTCCAACGTCCCCCGCCGCCAAACCTTCAGGGGGTAATCTTCGACGATGCGGGGCGGGGCATCCAGCGCGCCGCGCGTTTCGACTGTGCGGCGGATCTGCTGGACCGCGTTGGCGGTGTCGTCCTCGATCAGTTCGTAGTGAATGCGCGCGCTGCCTCCCGGTACGCGTCGCCACCCTGAGCGCCACAGTGTGGCGGGCAGCCGCTTCGGTGTCGGAGTCTCAAAATTCAGCAGCAGGATCACCGCGCCCCGCGGCGTCAGCAGGCCAGCCAGCGTCCGCACCCACTGTTGCAGCGTCGCCACGTCCGGCACCAGCGACGTTACGCCGCTGGCTTCCAGCACCACGTCAAAGCGCCCGGTGATCGGCGGGGTGTACATGTCGCCTTCTACGATCTCGGCGCGAACGTTGGCGCGCGCGTACTCCACCATCTCCGGGCAGTTGTCGT
>CAZNBU010000141.1:0-8112 GCA_964571035.1 uncultured Planctomycetaceae bacterium
AAGCGGCGCAGTTGTTCGTGCTGCCGCTGTCGCGCCGTGAGCTGGTGCGCTACCGCCTGCTGCGCCCGCAGCTTGCCTACGTGCTGATGGCGTGCGTCGGCGCGCTGTTTTCGCTGCGCGCGAGCGACGTCAACATGCTGTATGCGGGCGTGGCTGTGTTCGCGCTGCTGAACATCATCTGGATGAGCACCATGGCGTCCGCGCTGCTGATGAACCGCATGCGCGAAGCCGGGTGGCCGAAGCTCACCCTGTATCTGCCCGGGGTGCTGCTGCTGGCGTATCTCGTGCTTCCGTTGCTGCCCGCCGCCGGGCCGCCGGGCGACACGCCGCTTCTTGAGTGGGTGCAATCGTTGCTGACCGGCGGCGTCGCAGGGTACGTGCACGCGCCGCTGCACTTGCTCGGCAAGCTGCCGGGCGCAGCCGAGTTCGGCGACTTCGCCGCAGGCGCGGCAATGGCCGCCGCGTTGTGCGCGATGCTGTACGCGGCGTGCATGGCGCTGGCTGGGCCGTTTGAGGAGCAGTCCACCATCCAGGCGGAGCGCACTGGCGTGCAGCTCGACGCCGTGCGCCGCGGCGGATTGATGGGTCTAAAACTGTCGCGCTTGAAACGCGCCAGCAGCACCCGCATCGCGCTCGCACCGACGGGCGCTTCGTGGATCGCCGTGTTCTGGCTGACACTCGTCGGCGAATGGCGCGCGGGGTCGTGGCGTGTGCTTTCGATGATCAGTGGGTTGCTGCTTTTGTGTGTCGGAGCGTTTGCAGCGCTTGGCGTCGATAAGCGCTACTGGATCGTGGTCGCGCTGTTTGCCGGGATTATGGCGTTTCCGCTGGTGATCATGGCGCCGCGGCTGCTGGTCACCGGAATGCAGACCGAAGTACGCCGCCTGGAACTCTGGAAGGCGCTGCCGTTGCGCGGGTACCTCACGCTGCGCGGCAAGGTGTGGGCTGGCGCGCTGCTGCTCGCGTTCCCGCTGACCGCGCTCGCGACCGCCGGCGGCGCAGCCGCCATGTTCCTCGCAGAAGGGCGCGAGCCGTGGCTGCTGCCCGCGATTCTCGCCGGCGCGCCGGTGATGATCGCGGTGGGTGCGCTGATGGTCGCGCTGGAAAGCGCGGTGATCCTGATGCTGCCGGGATGGACCATCACAACGCCGGGCGAAGCAGCCGTCGAGCAGGTAGGCCGCAACCTGGTTTCACTGGTCGTGCGCTTTGTCGTGGGCGCGTTCATGCTGCTCGTTCCGACCGCAATCGGCGTGATCGTAGGGTTGCTGTTCGTGCTGATCGGCGCGGGCGGATGGGCGGCTGCGCCCGGCGCGCTGGCGGGTGCTGTCGCGCTGGCGGGCGAGGTTGAGCTGCTGTTGCTACTGATCGGCCTGCGCTACGACCGCATGGATGTCAGCGAAGCCGGCGCGTAAGGCGGTTTCGGCGCTCGCGCGCGCAACCCCGATTGTTTGCTGACTCATGACCGAGGTGCTGGGTGTTGGGTCTTGGGTGTTGGGTCGCTCGTTCTCGTCGCCCCAGAACCTGCCTCGACTGCGCTGGAATCGTTCGAGTCCACCGCCGCAACTCGACTGCGCAACAACAGAAACGCGCTCGTGAGAGCGCGTTGTTCTGGCGGAGAGGGGGGGATTCGAACCCCCGATGACCTTTCAGCCATTTCGGTTTTCGAAACCGACGCAATCAACCACTCTGCCACCTCTCCGGGAAAACCTGCCACGCTGATACCAACCTGGCATCCAAGCTCACAACAGCATGCGAGGTTTTTTCGAGGGCGTCCACCCCCAGGCACTCAAGCCCCGCAAGGCGGCACGCTTCAGACATCGGGCCTTGCAAACGGCAGCGCCAGCACAATATTGCACCGATGACAGCACGGGCGCCTCTCAGGCTAGCTTTCATGTGCATCCTCGCGGCGGCGGCGGGCCTGCTTGCCGGCGGCGCTGCCTACGTTCTGTTGCACGGCATCGGCCTTCTGACCAACCTTGCCTTGTTTGGACGATTCGAATGGGCGCTGCCCTCGTTTTCGGGGTTGGAGCCTTCGTGGCGGCTAGTTGTCGTGCCGGGGGGCGGCGCGTTGATGGTCACCGCACTGGCGAAGTGGGCGCCCATCATTCGAGGACACGGGATACCGGAAGCCATGGAGGCTATCCTTCGGGGTGGAAGCCGCATTCAGCCTCGCACCGCGATCGCGAAGCCGCTATCTGCGGCAGTGGCCATCGGCACCGGTGGCCCGTTTGGGGCCGAGGGTCCGATTATCGTCACCGGCGGCTCGCTGGGTTCGCTCATCGGGCAGTTGTTTGATGTATCGGCATCCGAGCGGAAAGTGCTGCTTGCAAGTGGCGCGGCGGCGGGCATGGCCGCGACGTTCGGTGCTCCGTTGGCTTCGGTTGTCATCGCCGTCGAATTGCTGTTGTTCGAATTCTCAACGCGTTCCTTCATACCGCTTGTGGTTGCAGTGACACTCGCCGCGGGCGTACATTCAGCGCTGTGGGGCGACGCCTCGCTCTTTTCCGTGCCTCCGCATGAATACGCAGGGATCGCCAAACTTCCTTTCTACATCGTCCTTGGCCTGCTTTGTGGCCTCCTGGCCACGGTGGTAACCAAGGGCCTGTTTTTCTTTGAGTACGTCTTTCGAAAGCTTCCGGTATCAATCACCTGGCATCCCGTGATTGGCGCGATCGGCTTTGGCGTCATCGGCCTGTTTGTCCCGCGAGCGCTTGGCGTGGGCTATGACGCCATCAGCGACGTGTTGGCAGGCGCGCTGCCGCTCAGCGCCATGGCAATGCTGCTGGGCGCGAAACTGCTGGCATGGTGGATCGCACTGGCATCCGGCACATCAGGCGGAACGTTGGCGCCTGTGTTGCTGACCAGCGGAACGTTTGGCGGCATCATCGGGGTGATCGCGGCCCAACTCTTCCCCGATCTGGGAATCACCCCGGGCGCCGCGGCTGTAGTGGCAATGGCCGCCACGTTCGGTGCGGCTACCCGCGCTACGTTTACCTCGATTGTGTTCCTGTTTGAATTGACCCGCGACTATCAGATCATCCTCCCGTTGATGCTCGCCAGCGTCGTGGCGGACCTTGTAACCTACGCCACGCTCTCGGAATCGCTTATGACAGAAAAGCTTGCGCGACGAGGGGTGCGGGTCAGCACGGATATCAGCCAGGATGCGCTTGAAGCGTCGCGCGTCCGAGAGTTCATGTCCGGCAACGTAGTCACCGTGCCGGAGAGTTTGACGGTGGGCGAGGCTCGGGCCCTGACGGAAAAACTCGGACACAGCGCGTACCCGCTGGTGAACGCCAATGGCATTTGCATCGGAATCCTTCGGCGGCGGCACCTGGCTGGCGTGCTTGACGACAACCTGCCCGTCCGAGCCGCGGCTCGCGTGGAGGTCATTGCTGTCACCCCGGACGATACCGCGTTGACGGCGATACTGCGTATGCGCGAAGAGGACGTCGACCACCTACCCGTAATCGACCGCGGAAAACTAGTTGGCATCTGCACGCGCACCGACGTGCTGCACGCACGCGCAAGGCACCATACTTCAGAGTTTCGTGAGCAGGGCTGGATCTCGGCCTGGAAACGAAGGAAATCACGCCGGACGAAGCAGGGCGGCGGAGTCACGGGGTAAGTGCAGGTTTCCGGTGCTTGCCGCGGCGGCGATTTCAACCCGAAACGCGAACCCCGGCGCGAGCCGGGGCTTTAGTCCACGCGCAACTACCGCGGGTTGGCGACGCGCGACGGCTTGCCGCGCTTGCGCCACTTGTTGGTCTTCTTGCGTCCCTTGATCCAGTTACGCGTCTTGATCTTCGCTGGTTTCATCTCTGTCCCTCACCACGCCTCTCGGCGCGGGCTTTGGCTTGATTGTGCCTTCGCGACACTCGCGGAAGAAACTCCTGAGCACTTCCGCACACTCATCCGCCAGAACCCCCGCATTTAGCTGCGCGCGGTGATTCAGGCGCGAATCCTGTACCACATTGAACAACGTTCCACAAGCACCGGCCTTGGGGTCACTTGCGCCGAACACCACCCGGCGGATGCGCGAGTTTACCACCGCGCCCGCGCACATCGGGCACGGCTCAAGCGTCACGAACAGCTCGCAATCTTCAAGGCGCCAGTGCCCCTTCGATTCCGACGCGGCCGTCAACGCGATCATCTCAGCGTGCGCGGTGGGATCTCCCAAAGTTTCCCGCAGGTTATGCCCGCGTCCCACAATCTGCCCATTGCGCACAACGACCGCCCCCACCGGCACTTCGCCCTTCTCGTACGCCGCAAGAGCTTCCTTCAACGCAGCGCGCATGTAGGCCGCGTCGTCGGGCGGTTGCAGAAGCGATGGTGGTTCAGTCATGGCTGGGTGCGGGCGCCCTACGAGGTGTGATCAGACTCGTCGTCGTCGTCGCCCTGCGGGATCGGCGCCGGCTTAACCGCGCCGCTTACCGCAGCCGCGCTGGCGGCGAGCTCGGCTGCAAGTTCCGCCTCGGCGTGGCGGTTGATCTCTTCCTTCATCTTCTTGCCCGGCTTGATCGTGACGACACGCTTCTCGGGCACGCGAACTTCGGCGCCGGTTTTGGGGTTGCGGGCTTTGCGCGCCTTGCGGACTTTCACCTCAAAAACGCCGAAGTCGCGTAGCTCAAGGCGGTTACCGCGCGCAAGTTCCTGGATGACTTCGTCAATGAACATCTGGATAATGTCGCGGGTGATGGTCTGCTTCTGCGTAGTCTTTTCGGCGATGCGCAGAACCAGCTCTTTCTTGGTGATGGTTCGACGGCTTGTCATACGAAACTCGCCAGAAAGCTAGACCGCGCAGGGCGAAATTATCCTAAGCCATAGGCTGAACGAGACTTAGTGTATATGATGGTTGCTCTAATGCAAGTAAGCAAATCCGAAAACAGGGTAAGATTTTCTTGGTAAACCGTTGTCCGATAACGACTTAGAAAATCAGTCAGAACCCGCAATTTCGCCCAGTCCTGGGCACTGGGTGACATATCTTCCAGCCCTTCCGTACGGTCTGGTTGGAGCCATCTTCTGGCTGGCAGGCATGTTAGGCACACAGTGGGGCGTGCAGCAGTTGCGTGAGGACGGGCACTTTGAGCTGCCGCCCGGATGGCCCGACTTTACACCTCACGCTGCTGTGACGCTGGTTTTCACCTTGGCGATTGTGGTGTGGATAAAGCTCATCCGCTGCAAACCGTTGTGGACAATCGGGTTCTCGCTGCGCCGCCTGCCCGGCGACCTGGCGTTCGCGGGCGTTGGGGCAATTGCCGTCGGTTTGTTCTATCTGCTGGCCGGCGGCGCGGTTCGCGCCTACTTTGGGTTGACGGCTGATGCGCCGGACGAAGCCTTCCACCAGTTCTTGCGCAACGCGGTGTTCAAGGATCTTTCGCTGGGGTACATCCTTGGCGTCGTCGTGTTTTATCCGATCTTCGAGGAGATCTGGTTCCGTGGCGTGCTGTACCCGCCCATGCGCAAGGCCTTCGGGCGCATACCAGCCATCGTCATCACCGCGCTGCTGTTCGCGCTGGCCCACAGCAACGCGTTTCCGATCAACCAGTTTTTCGGGGGACTTGTGTTCGCGGTAGCGTTCGAGATGCGCCGCACGCTGGTAGCGCCGATCCTGCTGCACATGGCCGGCAACGGCGCACTGGCGGCACTGGCATGGCTGCTGCCGCATTGGGGCGTGTAGTGTAGAGCGCGGGGGTCGATTGCGGATAAGGCCCAATGGCGAACGCAGTTCAATCCGAAATCCTAAATCCAAAATCCCCAATCGAGCGATGTGAAACGCTCCGCAAAAAGCCACCCCGACCAAATCCGGACGCGCCCCCGCAACCGCCTCCCGTTGACACTTGTATGCAGGCGGATACCGTTGCTGACGGCTCAACCCTGCGGAGAGGTGGCAGAGTGGCCGATCGCACTCCCTTGCTAAGGGAGCGTCCCTTAACCGGGACCGTGGGTTCGAATCCCACCCTCTCCGCCATGACAAGCGCGCCCCCAACGGGCGCGTTTGTCATGCAGCATTTTGGTTGGAATGCGGGCTGATCCGCCGCACATTAGGGATTCATGGCCGAGCGCAGCCACATTCCGGAAGAGCTTCGCACTCGCATCCAGAAGCAACGCAAGCGCCAGCGGCTTGTCCGGTTCTCGTTCGCCATCACGATTGCGCTGACTGTGATCCTGCTGTTCGGGATTCAGCAGGCGCAGATGCTGGCGCCGACCGCGCGCTCGGTGTTCATCCGCCCCACCGCTGACTCGCTGTGGCTGGTTGACCAGCACTACGACCTGGGCAGGCAGCCCGAGCCCGCCGGATCGTTCGCGCTGATCCGCCTCAAGGATGGCGAGATCACACAGGGCACGCGCTATGACGGGCTGGTCAACGCCGTCACGCACACCACCGACGGCAAACTGGGCGTCACCACGGGGCCGCGCTACCTCGAGTTCGACCTGACCAAGGACGGTTGGCCGCGCTCGCGGATTGAAAATCTGGCGTTGGGCGACCCCTCATCTTCAGCCGCGGTGCTGCATGCCGGCGGCACGACCTGGGTCTGCTGGACCTCGGGCAAACAGGTGATGGTGCGGCCCCTCGACATGCCGGACGCGCAACCGCACTCGGTGCATTCGATCAGCGATGCGGGCGCGACGCTCGGCGGGATCGCATTGCCGGACAGAATCTGGATCAGCGTCGCCGACAAGCGCGGCGACAAGCTGACGCTGGTCGGTTTTCGCCCGGGCGTTACGCAAGCAACCCAACCGCCGGAATCCGCCGCTGCAGCCGTGGCAGACCCCGCGAGTACCCGCAAGGTTGCCCAGACCAGCGTCGAAGTAACCGCCCGCGTCGAGATCGCGCAGAACATCAAGCGCGCGGGGTTGGCTGTGCTGCCCACCGCGCGCGGCGACACGCCGGTGGTCTCGTACATGCGCAAGAACGAAAAGACCTGGAACGTCGCGGTCTACGATCCGGTGAAGAAGGAAGTGGTCGAAGGCCCGGTCCCGCCGCGCGACGCGCCGCCGGCGAAGATGGAGCTGAACAACTTTCTCAGTCTCGGCCTCGACGGAGACCGCATCGCCGCCGTGTTCGACGACGACAAGACCGTCATGCTGGCCCGCGGCACCATCGGCGAGAACGGGCTTGAATGGGGTACACCCGAGCCGCTGCCGATCGACCGCACGCAAGGGCTCACCCCGACCATCATCTGGCTGGTGGTGCTGTGCGGCGTGCTTCTTCTGATGGCTTCGCAGGGCGTGTGGCTGCTGCTGAACCGCGAGCGCCCCAGCGACCGCACACTGGCCGCCTTGCTTGAGCGCAAGCTGGACGAAGACACAAGAAAGATCGCCAAGCCGGAGCCAAAACTGCCCTACGCCAGCGGGTTGCAGCGCATGCTGGCGCTGTTTGTTGACATCGCACTCACCAGCCCGATCGTGATCCTGCTGCAGGATGTCTACGACTACACGTGGGAGCAGGCGTATGGGTTTCTCGCGTTCGGCAGCGTGGCGCAGCTCGACGGCGCGCTTGCACAGACGGTGCTCGCGACCGTTGTGACGCTGCTGGTGCTGGTGATCTACAGCGCGATCGGCGAGCTGTTCTGGGGCAAGACGTTCGGCAAGGCGCTGCTGCGCATCCGCGTGGTGGACCGCAGGGGCGAGCACCCAGCCGCCTGGCGCGTGATCGTGCGCAACCTGCTGAAGGTGTTTGAGCTGATCCACTTCCTGATTCTGCTGATCCCGATGGTGCTGATGATGGTGACCGGCAAGCAGCAGCGCCTGGGCGACCTGGCCGCCGGCACGTTCGTGATCATCGACGCCGTGGCGGACGAAGCCACGGATGACCTTGATATGTAACGGGCGCGGATTTGATTGCATCCCTGGCCTCTGACCTCTAGCCTCTGACCTCTCCGCCATGGCCATCATCGAAGACATCCGCGCACCCGCCGTAGCCGGCCGCTTCTACACCGCCGTCGCAAAGCGCCTGCGCGCCGAGATTGAAGGCTATGTCGCCACACCGGCTGCCCCGCGCGCCAAGGCGTACGGTGTGATGGTGCCGCACGCGGGGTATATCTACTCCGGCGCGGTGTGCGGGCGCGCGCTGGCGAGCGTGGAGATTCCGCCGGTGTGCCTGATCCTGCA
>CAZNBU010000142.1:0-8099 GCA_964571035.1 uncultured Planctomycetaceae bacterium
TCCAGCGCCTCGATACCTGACATCCAATCCTGCTTCTCGGAAAGCAGCTTCGCCAAACCGGCTGCGTCGTCCGGCTCCGGCAGCTCCTTCATCTGGCGCTGCGTACACTCCATCAGGCCCTGGTACAGGCCCTGCTGGCGGCGCAGACCGCTTTCGAATTGTTGTGCCTGCTCAAGCGTCCAGTTCATGGGGCCTCCATACGGTTCAGCCAGCGAAAGTAGTCCACCCAGTACTGGCGCCGCATCCCCTGCGGCTCGGTCTGCCACGCCGCGTCCGACACGCGCGCGAGCACGGCTTCGGCGGTCTGCAGCAGGCGCTGTGCCTGCTGGCGGTCGGCGGGCGCGGCGCGGCCCAGCAACTGATAGCAGCTCACGCGGTGCAACAGCGCGGGCGCCACCGACGGGTGGTGCGGGAAATCGCGGTCAAGCGTTTCGCACGCGCGGATGGCTTCCTGCAAGCGCCTGCGCGCCGACGGGATCGCGCCGGCATCGCCGTCCTGCGCCAGCATGTCGAAGCGCCGGCCCAGCAGCTCAAGCGTGTCGGCTTGCAGCATCAGGCACAGGCGGCGCAGCTCGCTTTTTGGTGTCGCGTCCACTTCCAGGCGCAGGCCTTGCAGGCGGGCGGCGGCGCGCTCCAGCGCGTCCAGCGACGGTTGTGCCAGCGGCGCGGAGTCGTACAGGCCTTCCATGAAGTCGGTGCGCGCAAGCAGCAGTTGCGCCTCGCGCACTTCCGGCTGCGGTTGATCATTGAAGCGCTGCACCACGTCGTCGAGGCTTTCGCGCGCCAGCGCCAGCCGGGCACGGAACGCGTCGGCATCCGGCGGTTCTTTCAGCCGCTCCATGCGTGCAAGCTCAAGCGCGCAACGGCCGCGGATCAGCTGCGCCTGCATGCGCACCGGGCTGAACTCGAGGTCGAGCGGCGGCGCGGGGAACACGGTGGCGTGCACCAGATGAGCCTCAAGGTCCTTGATCGCTGCGCGCAGCATCTCGGCGTCGCCGTGGCGCAACCCCAGCAGGTACTGCGCGCGGCCCAGCCCAAGAAACGCCGGCAGCGCG
The DNA here is from genome assembly GCA_964571035.1 of uncultured Planctomycetaceae bacterium. Lineage (GTDB taxonomy): Bacteria > Planctomycetota > UBA8742 > UBA2392 > UBA2392 > JADJRK01. The sequence goes on from CAZNBU010000142.1 coordinate 1,056, forward strand.
GCGGGCGGCAATGCGCCGCGTGCCTGCAACCCCGGCAGCACGCGCTCGACGATCCAGCGATAGGCGGGAATCGCGCCACCCCAGCGCCGCTCGCTTTGCAGCGCGCCGAGTGACTCCAGCGCGGTGCCGAGGTCCAGCGCGCATTGCAGGTCATCGGGCGACGGCGGCCCGTCGCGCTCGGTCTCGCGCAGTTCCAGCCCGCGCTGCAACGCGACGACGGCATCCAGCGCGTTGCCCGCCGCCAGCAGATCGCGCCCGGCGCGCAACCAGGCACTCGCGCCCGGCGCGTGCCCACCGGCGTCTGCCAGCAGCTTCAAGTTCGCATCAGCGGCTTTGGCGTACAACTCACGCGAGCCCTCTTCGGGCAGGCCCGCGTAGCGGCGCAATTCGGCCGTGCGGCGCAGCAGCTCGGCAACGCGCGCTCGCGCGTCGGTCAGTTTCGGGTCTACGCCCGCGGCGGCGTGGAACATCTCGGCATGCAGGGCGGGGTCGCCCAGTTGCTCAAGCACTTCGGCGGTCTCGGCGCTGTCGGCTGGGCGCAGTGAGAGGGTGTGCAGCAGCGAGCCGACCCAGGCTTCAAAGAAGCGCCGCCAGGGCACATGCGAGTTGGTGATCAGCGCGCGGGCGCCGTCGCCGCGCAATTCGCGCGATGCCAGCAGCGGCAGATAGTGCTGCTCCACGGCGCGGTCCAGCCTGCCAAGCCGGGCGCGCATGTCGTCAATCGGGGTGATCTCATCCAACTGGCCGAGGCGGATGCGCGCGGCGACCCACAACTCGGGGTCGTCGCTGAAGCGCGCGCGGTTGACGATCTCTTCCAGCGGCGCGCGGATCTGCTCAAGCAGTTCACGCGACGGCCCGGTGGCGAGGCGCAGGCGCGCTTCGGCAACGTCTTCGTCGGCGGTGCGGAACTCCGCAAGCTGGTCGGGATCGAGCGAGGGCAGGTACTGCCAGCGGTAACGCGCGTCGTCCAGCAGCAGCCCCGCGCCCGCCAGCAGGGCGCGATCGCGCAGGCGCGGGTCGTTCAGGGCCGCCAGCGGCTCATAGGCGCGCTGCGCTTCGGTGTACGCGGTGGTGTAATCTTCGGTCGCCTTATCCAGCATCTCGCCCGGCAGCGGGCGCTGCGGGCCGGCCAGCGCGGCGAGGCTTGAAAGCGCCTGGTCGCGCAGCATCTCGGCGCGAATGAACTGCGCGTTCTGCAACGCGCGCAAGGCAATGCGCGCCGCGGGCAGGTTGGGGTCGTTGCGGGCCGCCATCGCGTCGGCGATGTCCGCGATTCGCGCGACGCCGATCGCCTTGCCCGGCTCTTCTACCGCCGCGAGAAACTCGACCGCTTTGTCGGTGTCGCCCGCAAGGCGCGCAGCCTGTGCGGCTGCGATGTACAGGTCGCCGATCAGCAGGGCCGGGGCCAGCGTGGCGTCGTCGGCTGCTTCCAGCGGTTGCAGCGGCGCCTCGCGCAGGTGGCCTGCCAGTTCATCCAGCATCGCACCCGCCAGCGGGCCTTCGCCGCCCGCGCGCACGACCTCTGACGCCAGCTTGGCGCCCAGCGGGTACTCGCCCTTGCCCTCTGCACGCTCGAGCAGCGCGCGTTGCGCCAGCGACGGCACGTGCAGCAGCAGCTCGTCGCCGGACTTGTACTGTTGCGGCGCGGTCAACAGCTTCCAGTGCTTCCAGGCAACGGTTGCGTCGCCGCCGCGCGCCAACCGGTCGGCTGCACGCAACCGCGCGTCGGTAACCTGCGCGATGAGTTTCTCGCGCGTGGGCATCTCGCCAAGGCGCTTGATCAAGCGCGTCGCTTCCTCCGGCTCCAGCACGGCCGGGTCGCGAAAGTCGGTGTACAGCGCGGGATCGGACAACGCCTTCTCGTACAACCCCAGGCATTCCGCCCAGCGCTGCGGGTTGGGCTCGTCTACTTCTGTGAGGTGCGCCAGCGACTCTTCGCCGGCGGTAAGCCGCGCGTCAGCCGCGAGGTAGCGCGCCAGCGTGCGGTTGCGGTCGTCGATCAGCCCACCCTTGAGGCGCGCCTGCAAGGTGTCGGCAAAACGCTCCCAAGTCTGCTGCCGCTGGTAGCGGTTCATGCGCACGGCGCCGCTGCGCATTTGCTGCGCGTCGTTCAGCAGCGCTTCACGCTGCACGCGCCACTGCCCAGCCGACACGACCGCAAACAGCACAACGCCCGCGCCCAGGCCCGCGCCGCCGAACATGATCCACCAGTATCGCCCCAGAACTCGGCGCATCCAAAGCCTCCGGGCAACAATATAGTCTTTTTTAGATTTTTTGCAAACTATATTGTTGTGGTTTTGCACGTTTTGGATGCGTCCACCGCTTCAGCCTTTCTGCTCGTACAATCCACAAAGGAAGGGACAGGATGGATTGGATCAAGGACAACTGGAAACGCATCGCAAAGTACGGCGGGCTGGGCGTTGGGTGCATTGTCGTCGGCCTGCTGGCGTTTGTATTTGCACGCTACCTCGGCTCAGGCGCCGAATACGAAGGCAGCCTGATGGACCTTGCCCCCGCAGAGGTCGCCATTGTCGCCCGCATCGACAACGTACCCAACCGCAAGTTCGAGATTGAGCGGCTGCTGGACCACGTCGTGCAGCAACCGAGCTTCAGCATGCTCGAGAACAGCAGCCTGTGGCAGGATTCGCTGGGCAAGAAGCTCGGCGGCTCGCTGGAGGATTTCCGCCGCGAGACCATGCAGGACGCCATCAGCAACGCCGAGCGCGGCGCGGGGCAAGCCGGCGCCACACTGTTTGAAGACGTGCTGGGCGGCGAACTGATTGTCTGCGCCGACCCGGGCGCGAGCGGGCAGGACTACGTTGTGCTGTCGCGCGTTTCGCGCGGCGTGCGCTTTCGCTGGCAGTTTCTGGACCTGGCGTCCGGGTTTCTGCCGGATGACCCCTCCGGCACCCGCATGGAGTACTCCGGCGGCATCCTGCACATCACTCCGCGCGCGGAGCCGGGCGAGCCCGCCCCGCGCGAGATCCTGCTGGCGCTGCTGGACGACGTCATGGTTGTATCGAACAGCTCGCGGCTGCTGAATGCCTCCGTGCAGTTGCACGCGGGCGACGGCGCGGGCGTGTCCGCCAGTGAGGGCTACACCCGCACCCTGAACCTGGTGGACGCCGACGCGGCCGAGAAGCACGTCGCGGGCGTGTGGCTTGACCTTGAGCGCCTGCGCGCGCGCCTGCCCGCCAAAGAAGGCGACGACGGCCGCAAGGTCAGCCCGGTGGACGCGTACAACTCGCTGCCCCGCGACGTTGAGGCGATCTACCCGGACATCTTCGTGCCCGTAAACCAGATCGTCGAGCACGACATGGACTCGCGCCCCTTCCGCGCGGCTTACTACGGGCTGGACATCAGCGAGCCCGCGTCGATCCGCTTCGATCAATACCTGCTGGTCAACGAAGATCGCGCGTCGCAGGAGCGCTACGAGTACCTGCGCAAAACCTGGGCTCAGCCGCAAGCCAAAGAGACGCAACTCAACCTGCTGCCACCCGATACCATCATGCAGGTCAGCTACCGCCAGCCGGTCGAAGTGCTCTACAACGAGGTGTTTGACGACGACTCGCGCGCGAGCCTAGTCGGCGATTTCGTGGTCGCGCTGCGCGGCCCCGGCGTGAAGCAGCACGCCCGCGGCGACGTCGAGGAGATGGCGTTCGCGCTGGCGCCCGTGGAGTACGCGCCGGACGCGCCGCCCGTGCCCACGGTGAACATCCCGATGCCAGCGTTCGCGCTGATGTTCCGCGTGCCGGGCGCCGACCCGCAGGTCGCGCGCGCGCTGCTGGAGGAGTACCTGGCTGCCCAGCGCGGCCGCACGCGCAAGCCGGGTGAAGAAGCCCCCACGGGCCGCGTGAGCGTGGTTGAGAAGCAGATCGCCGGCGCGCAGGCCTTCGGGTTTCACGACCCGCGCGAGGATGAAACGATCATCGTCAAGCTGAACAAGATCATCTGCTCGGCCCTGGTGGGCGACTGGCTGATGCTTTCGAACAGCGAGCAGTTGCTGTCGTACGCGATCAACGCGCAGCGCGGCGAGGGTGGGCTGGCGGCCAATCCGGGCTCGGCGTGGCGGCTGTTGCCGGATACGGGCTCGGCGACGATGTACCTGAATTTCGAGCAGTTTGCGGACTACGCGGGTTCGCCGGCGCTGGCGCAGACGCTGCGCAGCAACCGCTACAACCCCACGCTGATCGAAGGGCGCGACCCCGGCGAGCTGCGCCGCGAGATCGCCGCCGAGGTGCTCGGCAAGAGTATCGCTGATGTGAACAATGACGACTTGGTGCACCCCGAGGTCAACAAGCGCTACGGCGAACGCAGAACCGCATGGGAGCGCGTGTGCGCCGTGGAAGGCGCGAAGTACGAAATGGAGTACCGCGCCGACATGCAGGGGCTGACGTTCTTCCGCGACCTCGCGCTGATCACCAAGTTCGCCACCGACCACCTGCACGTCCGCGGTGTGCTACGTATCGGGTAGACCTTGCGGGTACGCAGAGTTGCTGTGGAACTACACCACGCGACGATGCAACGAGCGCGACGGCGCTACGAGTCAGCGCCGAGTACGAGGCAGCGCCGTGGATTGCTGATTCGTTCTGTGAGGCAATCAACTTCAACAGCAGTCGCCCGCAGAGATCGCCCCTCAATTGAAACAGCCGCGAAAACAGCAACCAGATCGTCGCGCTCGTTGCATCGTCGCGTGGTGCAGTCGCAGAGAAAGATCGCGGTAACCCGAACGAGCATCCAATTCGTATAGTGCTACACCGGAGGGAACGATGAAGATGCTGAGAATGTCACCGCTGTTGCTGCTGCTTCTGCTGTCGTATGCGCCCGCTACCGCGCAGGACGCGCCTGAACAGGCCGCGCCCGCGCCGAAATCGTGGAGCTTCCTGATTACGCACACCGGCTCCACCATCGGGTGGGCCAAGAGCACCATCAGCGAAGCCGAGCTGGACGGCAAGAAAGTCTGGCACGAACGCGAAGAGATGTTCGTTCAGATTCGCCGCAGCTACGACGGCCAGGCGTTCGAGATCAAGGGCGTCACCGAAAACTGGTTCGACAAGGACTGGAAGCAGATCAAGGAGGTCTCCGTCGCCATCAACGGCCCGCAGACCACGCGCACCGAGGTCACCATCGGCGATGAGATCCGCGTCAGCACGCAGGTGGACAAGAACCCCGCCAAGGTCACCACGCTCACGCCCGGCGAGATCCCGGTCTTCAACACCTACCAGGCCTGGTTCAAGCTGAAATCCGGCGACCTGAGCCCCGGCACGCGGCTTGAATTCCAGACCATCGACGACGACGAGCACGCGCTGGTAGACGAAACCTGGACCATCAACGGAAAGTCCAAACGCAAACTCACCGGCGGCAAGGTCGTCGAGGGCGTTGAAATCGGCATCGTCAATTCCGGCCACGCCGCCACCGTGGTCGTGGGCGACGACGACCAGCTTCTGTACTACCGCACAGCCGTGGGGTTCACGTTTGAGCGCACCGACAAGATTCCCGAGCCGTTCAAAGCCGACCTGTTCGCGATCGAAAGCGTGATGAAAGCCAACGTCGAAGTGGCCGACAACCACGCCATCGACGAAATGGAGATCGAGTTCGCCTACGAGCATGACGACGGCGAAGGCATCCCGCCGATCGCGGACACCAACACCTATCACGAAGTAAAGAAGCTCGAAAAGGGCTACGCGCTGCTGCTCAAATCGCAGCGGCTATCCGAGAAGGCGCAAAAGTTGAAGTTCCCGCTGGGTGAGATCGACGAGTCAGTCAAGCCGTTCCTGAAACCCACGCCGATGTGCCAGTCAGAGGACGAAACGCTGGCGGGCGAAGCGCAGCGCATCACCAAGGGCATCAAGACCGCGGCGTCGGCTGCCCGCGCGATCATGCGCTTTGTGGATCGGCACTTGCAGGGCGTGTCGGGCGACACCGGCTCCGCGAGCGCGAAGCAGGCCTACGACGAGAAGCAGGGCGACTGCACCGAGCACGCCGCGTTGTTCGTCGCGCTCGCCCGCGCTGCCGGGCTGCCCGCGCGCAACGTCAGCGGCTTCGTATACCTCTCGGGCGGTGGGCAGGCGCTGTTCGGGTACCACGCCTGGGCCGAAGTGTGGCTGGGCGAGTGGGTGCCCGTGGACCCCACGGTCAGCGAGCTCGGCACCAGCGCGCGCTACGTAATGATGGAGTACGACGAGCCAGGCCACATGCACGGCCGCGGCCGCTCAAGCCGCTGCGTAGGCCAGAACATCAAGCCCATCATCAACACCTACAAGCTGAAAGACGGCACCACCTGGCAGCGCAAGGACATCACTCCGCACTTCGAATCACCCGCCAAAGCGGCGTCAGACGAGTAGCATCCCGCACTTTAAGCAACCGGGGCGCCGCAACGGCGCCCCGGTTTGTTGCTTTAACCCGGATCAGGCATGCCGCCTGCGGCGCAGGAACGCGACCGCCCCGGCTGCCATCGCCGCGAGCAAAGCCAGCGGGCCGCCGCGCTGCGGTACCGAGCACCCGCTTGAGTCGCTGCCGCTCGAGCCACCGCTGCCGGTGTTGCTGTTATCGTCGATGATGGTGGGCACGTCGGCGGGCAGCGATTCGTTGCTGGCGCCGTCTGTGGCCGTTGCCGTGAAGTTGTTGGCGCTGTTCTGCGCAATCGGCACGTTGATCGAGAAGCTCGTCGCGCCGCCTGCAAGCTGCTGCTGCCCGGCCACCGCGTCCGTGCCGTCCACGATGCCGTTGTTGTTGGCATCGGTGTAGATGCGCACCAGGCTGTCCGCCTGGGCCGTGCCCTGGATGCTGTAGTTCTGGGTGTTCAGCGTGATCGTCATCGCCGGCGCGGTGATGACCGGCGGGTTGATCGGCGGTGGTGTCGTCTCGGTGATCGTGGGTACGTTCGCCGGGGTCGATTCGAGGTTGCGTGCGTCCTCCGCCGTGACCACGAAGTTGTTCGCCGATGTCACCGTGAGCGGCGTGGTGATGTTGAACGCCGTTCCGCCGCCTGTCAGTTGCTGGGTACCGACCACCGCGTCGGCCCCGTCCACGATGCCGTTGTTG
>CAZNBU010000143.1:0-8061 GCA_964571035.1 uncultured Planctomycetaceae bacterium
AGTCCATCCAGTCGTCGAAGTTGCGGATGTTCTTGATGACTTGCATGTCGTCTCCGTGTCAGCCTGTCGCCTACGCAACGGGCTTTGATTCCAGTGTCCCGGTCTTCAATCCTTCCACGAACAGGTTGCCGTACATCTTGCCGATGTCGGCTGCGGTGAACGGGCCGTCGGGGCGGTACCACTTGCCGATCCAGTTGATGGCGCCGAGGATGGCCAGGGTGGCCAGCTTGGGGTCAATGCGGCGGAACTCGCCGCTGCGGACGCCCTCAACGATGATGCTGCGCATGCCGCGCTCGAACCGGTCGCGCTTCACGATGATCTTCTGCAGCATCTCGTCGTTGAGCGCGGTGAAGTCCAGCGCGAGCGCTGAGCCTTGCAGGTCGTCAATCATGACGTCCACGAAACCCTGCACCAGCGCGCCGAGCTTATCGGTGGCGGTGGCGCCGTGGTTCATCTCGGCGACTTCAGCCATCTTCTCAAGCACGCGGTCGAGGCTGAAATCGTGGCAGGCGTAGAGAATCGCCTCTTTGTCGTTGAAGTAGTAGTACAGGCTGCCCTTGGTCATCAGCAACTGCTCGCTGATGTCTTCCATGCTGGTGCCGTGGTAGCCCTTGCGGCGGAAAGCCGCGGCGGCGGACCTCAGGATCGCCTCTCGCTTAAGCTCTGTCTTCCTCTGTCGTCGTTCAGCGGCTTGCATTCGATCTCCCTCGACCAAGGATTCATTATCGTACCGAGCGTTCAAAAGTCAACCCTTTCGTTCAAAAGTTTACCCGAAGGTCTGATCGTCTGGGGAAAGCGACAGGTTGGGGCTGCTCACATAAGGTAGATGTCGCGAGACGCGGGTTTGGTTGAACGAAAATTCAAAAACTTGCGCTAAGATAAGTGTTGAAAATCACTTGCGCCAGTTTGCCCTGAACCAATGCCATGGTCCGCGGCATCGCTGCTGGGGTGAACCGCCTCAGGTTAGTGAGGAAACTGAGGGGCCACCGGTCCGCCGCGCGGTTGGCCGCAGCAGATAGGACGGGATCAGCAGCGCAAAGAACGCTAGCGGAAACACAACGCGTCCGAACATCCCGCCGACCACGGCTGCACTGACGGCGGCCCCCAGCAGATCAAACGTGAACCCGGCGTAGGCCCACTCTTTCAGCCGCGGAAGTTTGGGTGCCAGCAGTGCGGCTACTCCGAGTAGCTTGCAGACGCCCAGAATGGTCGCGAGATAAAGCGGGTAGTGAAGCTGCGTGAACAGCTCCACCACGTTACGGGTGTGGATGAGGTCCTGGACGCCGCCAGCCGCCATCATTGCACAGAACAATCCTGTGCACACCCAGTACGCGATCACGCGGCCACGCCCGAAGGTCATTGCGGCACGATAGCACCGGCGGAGTTACAGGTCTGTTACGAAGTCGGCGCTGTTCGCCGCTATGATACACGCGGGAGAAACGACGATGCGTCTTGCCAGCACCCTGTTTGGAATTGCCGCCGCCTTTGCCATCGCCGCCTGCGGAAGCGGGCCTGCGCCGAACACCGGGCCCGAAGTCCAACGGCCGAGCAAGCCGTCTGAGGCCCCGCCGGCTGTAGCCAAGGCTGACGCCGGGCCGGCGCCGGACGACTGGGCATCCACCGTTCTGGCGGCTGTCAAAGGCTATCGCGAGTGGAAGCGGATCGGTGATTTTCCCAGGTGGGCGCCAACCATGTGTGACGTGCCGAGGCAAAACATACCGATCTATTCGGAAGCAGATGCCGGACCGCACTCGCGGAAACTTTACTTCCTCTATGTGAGGGACGCCGCAGCGTACGCGACACCCACAAAGATGCAGCCAACAGGACAGGTGCTGGTGAAGGAGGGATACGCCCCGGAAGCAGCCGGGACGGACGAGAATGGCGCAACCCAGTTCCGCTGTGGCAAGCGCACCGATCTCTTCATCATGCTGAAGACAGGCAAAGAGGAAGGAACGGATGCCGGCTGGATCTACGCCGTAGTCTCGCCGGATGGCACGCGCGTGGACCACGCGGGGATGCTGGAGTCCTGCATGCGGTGCCACCAGGACGCCGGGCCTTCACGGATGTTCGGGGTGAAATCAGCGGCGATTGGCGAAACCCGGAAGCCGACGGTCGTGAGCGGCCCTGAGCGATAAGCGCGGCGCGACTGTGTCACGTTCGGCACACCTGATGTCACCAGAAGATGGACACAGCGTATCCGGATTTTTTCGGATTCAGTTTGCCTTTACCGATATGCATTGGTGACATGGCCTGATCACACAGCCAAACAACCTTTGCTGACCCTTTCGGGAGAGTCGGATATGCGCACCACGATCATGACGCTGCTGGTTGCTGCATGCCTTGCGCCAATGGCATTTGCGCAGGGCGCGCAGTCGATCACGCCGCCGTCGAATACCGGATCTACGTTCGACAATGTAATGAGTACACTCGACATCACCGCGGATCGACCGCTGAGCATCTACCGTGTTGGTGTCGCAAGCTCTCAGGCAGGCGTTTCGACCATCGAGGTGTGGATCCGCCCGGGCGGCATCGGAGTTAACCCGGGAACCACACAGATGCCGCTTTCCGGATGGGTGTTTGTCGGGTCGGAGCAGATCGACGTCACGAACCCCGGCGAGATCGTCGAGATTCCGGTGAATATCGACCGCCTGATGCAAGCGAACGAGAAGCTGGGGATCTGTATGATCCACGCCGGCACAGCCGCGGGCAACAAGACCCGGCACTTCAACCACGCCGCGGGCCTGCAGCAGCCGTACACGAACGGTGACCTGACGATCAACTTCAACAGCTTCATGGGTGCGTACGTGCCGTCGAACACGCCGCACTTTAACAGCTACTACTCGCTGCCCAGCTCGACCTACGGCACCGTGTGGTACGACGCCGGCCCGACCGTTGCCCCGAACGTTACGGCGCTGCCCCTGCCCAACGCGGCGGCTGGCACCACGGGCGTGACCACCAGCTACAAGGTCAGCGGCGCGCTGCTGACAGCGGCGAGCACGATCACGGCCCCGACGGACGTCGAGATCAGCTTCAACCAGAGCACAGGGTTCGCGCAAAGTCTCACGATCTCCAGCTATCCGGATTACCAGCCCACGGACGTGTTCGTGCGCATCAAGAACGGCGCCGCGGTTGGCGCGATCACCGGCGACATCGTCCACTCCAGCCCCGGCGCGCCGACGCGCAATGTCGCTGTCAGCGGCAATGTGATCGCCATGTCTCTCAGCGCGAACAGCGTCAACGCCGGTGTCACAACAGTGGGCGGCCCTGGCGAGCCCGCCACCTACACTCTGAACGGCTCCGGGCTTACCACGTCAACCGTGATTACGGCGCCAGTCGGATTTGAAGTAGCGAAGTCTGCGGGCGGCCCGTTTGCCGGTTCAGTTACCCTGACCGCGACCAACTACGCGCAGCCGATCTTCGTGCGCCTCTCAGGCGCATCGGTTGGCGTGCAGTCGGGGATCATCACCAACGCCAGCGGCCCGGCGAACCTGACCGTCAGCGTGTCGGGTGAAGTCCTTCCGCCCTATGAGTTGAAGGTGATTCGCATCGGTCCGAACAGCACAAGCGAAGTGGACAACAATGCAGCGGGCTTTACATCGCTGCTCGATTTCCGTGTACAGAGCTTCTCGGCACCGTGGACGGTTAACGCTTTGACGTTCACCGCGACCGGCACGATCAACGCCGACGCCGCCATCAGCCACATCGGCCTGTACGAAGACAACCCGACGGCTGGCACGCAGGGTGTATATGACGGCCCAACGATTGACGCGCTGGCCGGCTCGTACTCGCCGGGTTTCGTCAACAGCACTGTCACGATCGCGCTGAACAACAGCGCGTTCCCTAACAGCACCAACCGCCGCTTCTTCCTGCGCGGCCAGCTTGCCGGCACCGCCACGGTCAGCCAGACCATGACCGTGGACGTTACGGCTGTAACTGCCACGACCACCAGCACGGGCGGCATCAACGGCGTGCCGACCGCAGGCGCAGTGCCCGCGATCCGCATCGCGCCGTCGCACATGGCGGTTACGCTCAACGGCCCGCTGGCGTACACCACGGTGCTGAACGACAGCCAGGGACCGAATGGCGACGGCCACGTGGTGTGCGACATCACGATCACGCCGCAGAACGACTCCTGGAACGTCCCGTCGATCACCTTCGCTGAAAGTGGCTCGATCAACGGGCGTGATGACCTCAGCTCGCTTGCGGTTTACCTGGACGACGGCAACGGCGTCTGGGACGGTCCGGCGACGGACACGCTTGCGACCAGCATTGCCGCCACAGGGTTCAGCGCGCCGAACGGGTTCTACAAGGCTTGGCTGACCACATCGAACGCGCAGTTCGGCGTCAACCAGTCCAAGCGTTTCTTCCTGATCGCGAAGCTGGCAGGCACAGCCACACCGGCCAGCACGCTCCGGGTTGCAGTAACAGAAATGGACCAGTTCTCACCGAATCAGGGTGAGGCTTCCGGCATCCCGACCGGCATCGTGTCGGCGCTGGTTGTTGACCTCGCAACGCTTTCCGTCAGTGCTGGGCCAGCCAACCCCACAGACATTGCACAGGCTTCGGGTTCAGCCTCGCAGGTGGTTGTGGGCCAGTTCCGCCTGACCGCCAGTGTCTCGGCGTTCTCGGTACCGGGGCTGCACCTGACCACCGGCGGCAACGGCGACTGGGCCAACAACGTCGCCACCGTTGAGATCTACCAGGACAACGCCAACGGCGTATTTGGCGCCAATGACGTTCTGGTCTACAGTGGCACTGCATCGGCCCTGGGTGTGGACTGCGCGTTCGCCCCGGCGCTGAGTGTTCTGCAGAACAGCAGCATTGATCTGTGGGTAGTGATCAACACGCTGCCCTCAGCGGGTGCCAACCCGGCAGAGACGTTCACTGCCAGCATCGCCGCTCCTTCGGACGTCGATGTCATGCCTGCCAGCGCGTACGTTGCGTTCGGCACGAATGCGCCGGTCTCCGGCACCCTGCGCGTGATCGACTTCTCGGTTGCCAGCTTCAGCCCCGCTTCCAGCGGCCTGAAGGGCGGCGAGATGATCACGATCAACGGCACCGGGTTCGCACTGCCGGTCTCGCTGACCATCGGTGGCGTGCCCTGCACCGGCACCGCAAGCGTCAACGCAGCCGGCACACAGATCACCGGGTTGATTATTCCGGAGGGCACGGGCAAGAACCTTGAGATCGTGCTGGAAACGAACGGGCTTGACCCGGTGACACTGACGCAGACCTTCAGCTACTCCACGGTTCGCTCGGATGACGGCAGCAAGCCTGCCGAAGCTTCGGGTTGCGTGGGTGGCCCGGGTGCTCCGCTGGCAGCACTGCTGCCGGGGCTTCTGGGTGTGCTGGCCCTGCGCCGCCGCCGCAAGTAGGTCAAAAGGCAACACAAAGGGGCCGGGCAATTGCCCGGCCCCTTTTTTTGTTGCGATGCGCTATTTTCGGCGTTTGAAGGCACCCTCGACTTCCTTGTGGAAGTCACCGTCCGCACCCTTGACCTTGCTCATTACCGTGAAGTTGATCTTGTCGTCGGATTCAAAGTGGTAGATGTGTTTCGTCGTGTACTCCATCGTCTGGCCCTGCCAGGTCATCGGCCAGGTCGTGGTCATCGTCAGCTTCTTGCTTTCCGCGTCGTAGTCGCCCTCGTACATGTTCGACATCGTACTGACGCTCATGAACTGCACTGAGCGGAACTTCTTGCGCATGTTGTCGTAACCGATCCACAGGATGCCCTTGTGGTCCATCGCACTGTTCTTCATCTCGTAGCTCTCACGCACGAAGCGCCCGCCCATCTCGCTGGTCCATTCGCACGGCACGCTGTACTCCATCGCCTCGGGGCCCATCCACATTTTCATGTCAAGCGTCCATTTGCCGACAAGTTTCTGGAGCAGCTTGTGGTTCTCGCCAGGCGGGTCCATTTCTTCCATGTTCGGCGCTTCTCCCTTCGGCTCTTCGTCGCCGCCCATGTCCTGCGACAGCACGGGGATCAACCCCAACATCAGCAGCAAGGACAGTGCAGCACACATCATTGCAATCAACTTCATAGTAGTTCTCCCAAATGAACGAGCGCGCATTGTGGCGGCATCAGCCGCCCGCGCCAATCAAGAACCGACCAAATGCCGGAGGCGCGTTGTCAGATCTTGCGGCAGATAAAGACCGGCTGATCCCCGACGCCCGTGTGCGTGACGACGGCTTTGAGCGCTTCCAGGCCCGCTTGGCGGCACAGGTCGATCCACGTTGCCTCGGCGAACAGGCCGTAAATGTGGCGTTCGTGGATGACCCGTGTCGGTTTGCCGTCTTCGTGAAGCACGAAGACGTAGTCCACCTCATCCTGCTCGTCATCAGGATCATCGTCGTGCGTCCACTCCAGGTAGCGCATCGCGCGCCCGTCGCCGTCGTGGCCGCCGTGGTCGGTGCCGGGCTCCCAGGTCTCGGCTGTGCAATCCGGCGCAATCAGGACCGCGCCGCCGGCACGGCAGTGGATTGCAGCGGTTTCCAGCGCCTTCAGCAGGTCCTGCCGCGTGCTCATGTACATCACCGCATCGTGGATGAACACAGCATCGAACTCGCGCTGCAGCCGCACGTCACGCATGTCGCCTAGCAGGTGCTCGCATTCGGGATTCAGCGCACTGCTGACCTGCTGCATTGCCGTGGATCGGTCCACCAGCGTCAGTTCAAAGTGGCCCTTCATGTAAGAAGCGTTGTTGCCGCCGCCGCTGCCAAGCTCCAGCACCGTTTTGGGATTGCACGCGCCTTGCAGAAGCTCAGTGTAGAAGCCGGCCTCCTCAGCATAGTCTTCCGGGGCCGAGAGCAGCGGCCACCATGGTGCCAGTTCGTCATACATGCGCTCAGGCATGATGCGGCTTGTCGGCCCGGGCGTCCGGGCGCTCCCCGATGGTCAATTCGATGCTGCCGAGAAACTTCACGTTGGCGCAGACATCGGCGCCGCCGGTATGGCAGGCCCCGGCGTCCGGGATCAGGAAGCGAATGGGCCCGCCCAGCTTCGTGGGCAAAGGCTCGTCCCCGATGCGATAGACCAGCAGCGCGTCCTGGATGTCGGCCAGGGGGACGCTGGCTGTGAACTTGCCGTCGGAACTGCTTAGCGTGGCGTGGGTTGCGGCGGGTTTGGGCCGGCTGCCCGCCAGCACGTCACGCAGGCGCACACCGGCGCCCTCGCGCCCCGAGACCTCCTTGCCCACGTCGGGCACTTGCGGCAGGCCTTGCAGATCTTCAAACCCAAGGTCACAAAAAGTCTCTACCTCGCCCCTGATTGAAATCGCCATTTGACCCTCCGAATGCTTGAATAGTGCCCGAAGACGATCCAGTTCGGGCCTTCGACGCCGACTCCGCAGACACAGCCGCTACTCCGCAACACAAGTATCCCGTCCTCCGGGGCAAGATGCCATGACAAACACGGCGAAGCCGATTGTTTGGTGCGGATTGATAGCAGGCGTTGCAGCGCTGGCCGGCGTGATCGGGTTGGCGCTCTTTCAGCAGGAGTCCAACGCAGATCCTGCACCGGTGGACACACCGGCGCCGATTCATCGCGCGGGTTCACCACCAGAAGAAGCAGCGCCGGAGCCCGAGCCCGCGAAGCCCGAGCAGCCGAAGTCGGTACAGGAATCCGAGCACCCCATCACCAACCGCACCGTCGAAGACCTGCTGGCGGGCGTGATGGAAGCGCGAGCGCGCGAAGACCGCGCGTGGCTGGCGCGCGTGATCGAGAGTACGGCGGGCAAGGAAGAACTGACGTGGCCCGACTGGCACACAGCGCATCGCCAGTTCCTTTGGATCAGCGTTTCGCGTCTGTGGCTGCAAGTGACGAGCGCGTGGAACGAGCGCGCCTACACAGTGTCTTATGACGGCGATTCCGCCCGCGCGACTTTCGAGGTCGGCGGGGCAATGGGTCAGGTGTGGTTCGATTTCGTACGCGTTGGCGACGGCTGGTACTTCCAGGGCGTGTAGCCGCGTGCGGGAGGCAGGATGCGCATCGTTAAACTATTGATCGGGATAGCGGTTTGCGCCGTGCTCGCCGGGTGTGAAAACGCCGAAGGCGGTGAA